>JANOZG010000596.1:0-2991 GCA_031429275.1 Planctomycetota bacterium | reverse complement strand
CTGGGACTGATTCTGGATCCGGATCATCGAGCAACCGTGAAGTCTGTGCAGCCAGATTCCATTGCGGCGGCGTCTGGTTTTCAGCCGGGTGATGAAATCATCACGTTGGAAGGTCAGCCTTTGCTTTCAATGGCGGATCTGCAATGGGTACTGCATTCGACATCGCCAGACGGCGGCAATCTGAAAGCGATCGTCAATCGAAATGGGACACAGGCAGAAATCTTATTGAATCTCCCCGCAGGCTGGAGAGACCTTGATGATATTTCATGGCGCGTCAGTGCGTGGGGACTTCGCCGGATGGTCACCGGAGGAATGCTGCTTGTCCCTGTCGAAGACGAAGAACGCGGGAAAAGTGGAATTCCGTCACAAGGTTTAGCTCTCCGGGTTAAGCATCTCGGCCAGTATGCTCCCCATGACGCCGCCAAGAAAGCTGGTTTCCAGAAGGACGATGTTGTCGTCGTTTATGATGGCCGCAGCGACATACTCACGGATTCAGACGTATTGCGTCTCGGCGTGACTCAGCACAAACCGGGCGATGAAATCCAGCTGGAAGTGATTCGCACCGGAGCACGTCGGTCACTTAAGCTGACGATGCAGCCTTAGCCGGAACTCTTCTCCGTGAAGACTGAGCGACAATTCATCAGCGACCTGCAGTTGCAATTTCCGAATCGCCAGCCAGTGCTGATTGGCATTGGCGACGACGGTGCGGTGCTGGATGTTTCTTCAGAAAAGCAACAAGTTGTAGTGACTGACCTGTTACTCGATGGAGTGCATTTCGATCTGCAACTGACATCACCGTTTCTTGCCGGACGCAAGGCGGTTGCAGTGAATCTCAGCGATCTGGCAGCCATGGGTTGCCGCCCAACGGCGGCGTTTGTCTCAATTGCAGTTCCACGTCACGTCATCGATTCATCACAGGATTTTCTCCAGGAGCTGTATCGTGGCATCCAGCAAATGACCGATGAGTTTCAATTCACTCTTGCGGGCGGTGACACAAACTCATGGAACGGACCGTTTGCGATCAATGTGTGCCTGACCGGTGTGCCATATTCAGGCCGACCGATTCTTCGTTCGGCAGCGCAGGTGGGTGATGCCATCTTCGTCACGGGAGCACTCGGCGGCAGCCTGACCCATGGCCGCCATTTGACGTTTACGCCTCGACTGCAAATCTCCGAATGGCTGGGTCAAATCGTGCAAGTGCATGCCATGATGGATATTTCCGACGGATTGTCACTGGATCTGCATCGCATGATGGAAGCCAGTGGTACTGGAGCTGAGATTATTGCCTCGGCAATTCCAATACACTCTGATGTGCCGACATGTGAGTCCAGTGAACGACGTCTGGAAGCCGCATTGAGTGACGGAGAAGATTTTGAATTGTTGTTTACCGTCGACGAATCCGACGCCAAATTGTTGAGCGCAGCGGCTCATGCCTCGAAGATATCCATCTACCAAATAGGGCGAGTCAGAAATGATTCAGGCATCGATCTGATCGATGCCCACGGTAACCGCAGCAAGATGTCTGCCTCCGGCTGGCAACATGAAATCTGATACAAACAATCGCGTCTACTTCTTTGGAGCGTCTGCAAAGACATTCTGCTTTTCGAGTGGTAGTTGAAATCCGTCAGAGATGCGAGTCATGTAGAGTCCTCGACAGAGCCACCAAAACGTCGACATGGCTTTGGCCGGACCGAGGTCTCGTTCGAGGGTACGGTAATCCTCTGCAGTCAACGTCCACGGGGCTTTGCTGAGTTTTCGTGCGTAGGCGTAAGCTCGCTGCTCTTCGGCCGGAAAAGCAGACCAATCGTTGCTTGCGAGCTGTCTGGTTCGTGTGGCGACGGATTCCTTGTCCAGACCGGCGACTTCCATCAACATTTCACAGTGGCCCATGCAGTAGTTGCACTCGATCGTGCGGGTTTGGATCCAGAAGAGGCTCTCTTCGAAGACTCGATCGCCTGGCAATTCAGCCCACATCGTGCGTGTCGCGATGCTCCAGGGAATCTGTAGTTCTGCAGCGTAACCATAGGTCATTAGACTCCAGACGATTCGCGTCGGTCGAGCGGCCATGCCGGGCGGCAGTTTCCTCTTGACTTCATCCCACGAGGGAACCGGAAGTCTGGGTTTTCGATCTCGCTGTTTCTCGAGGCGAGACTGAAGTTCATCGAATGAGATGGCTGCCCAGTCGCCATCATCCGGGATCAGATCTTCACCGGCAGACTGCAGCGACGGTACTTCGCCATGCGGTGGTATGAGTGATGCAATCTGAAGTGCTCCTTCAGCGAATTCAACGTCAATCGGCTGAAGCGGGCCGGTCTCTTCCATTGGCAGATTCAGGCCAAGGACAATGCGATCCTGAAAATTGCCGTATGCTGCGAGGAGTACCATGGATGCCACCTGACTGTCGCCATACTGCAGTCGCAGATCTTCAAACATATCATCCGAGATCGTCGGAGCGGCAATCGTGAGCAGTCGGGCGAATTCCAGCGGCTGATGATCAGTTTCCGGCCATGCATTTGGATTTCCGGCAAGAACACCGATCACTTCTTCGGTCGCTCCGGCACGCCTGAGATCGGCAATCGCATATGCTTTTGAGTATTGGCAGTGATTGGCGTCGGCGATAACCCATCGCATCTTCGCACGGAGTACAGGTTCAACCCGACTCATCGTACGGTGAGCAAAATCCAGTTTGAGCATCGCGGCCGCCGTTCGTGGTAAATGATTGGCGACCGCTCGAGCCCATGACGGAAGTGCCTGACCTGAACCAGACACTGTTTTGGGAAGTTTGTCCCAGCATTCCTTGTCGCTCAAAACGCTGACAGCGGCTGAACTGGACGTAGCGTCGTCTGATGAGACAGTAGAAATGCCGATGCTCATGATCGTAAATCCCACAACAAACGCTGGCGTGAAAGTTGTCTGATACATCTTCGTTTCGTCTTTCGAGGCCGAAATTATTCTTCAAGCGGTGCGAATTGACAATGGCGAGCGGTTGGG
>JANOZG010000595.1:0-3920 GCA_031429275.1 Planctomycetota bacterium | reverse complement strand
GACCCTTGCCGGTTGGAGAACAGGTAAACGCATCATCGGTGTTGACGTGCAGTCGCAGATGCAGCTGATTGACCGGTTGGATCTCTGGTATTTCCAGAAACAGCGAACACCCATCGGCCAGTGCATGAGCCGAATAAGCTGCTAGCGGATCGTGTCCTGGGATCCCGGGATGAGTGGGCGAGAACTCCGGCGAACCATACGCGCCGCTGTAACGCAAGTTCCAGCATTGAGCGAACTGACGACGCACATCAGACGCGACAGCCTTGTCAATCGGCTGTGAGAAAGTGACGCGTACGCCGTTTTCGTAAACGTGGAAGCCGACAGGAACCTGAACTGGATCGCCCGTGTATCGAACTCGCTGAAAGCAGCCGTCATCCGGAGTGTACGAGCCCCAGCCCGACATGCCGGACACATACAACTGGCCGTCTATCGGATTGAAACGCCCTCGATGGGCACCGGAAAGAAAATCGCCGGACATCGGCACAGCAGCAGCTTGCAGTTGGCCATCCACTTCGTCGCGCAGCAGAGTAAACCAGCCACCGGAACCAAACGAAAAGTGCAACTGGTGATCTTTCAGCGGACCAAATCGATCGCTGTCCACCCATGCCTGTCCGCCTGCAGAATTGTCCATGCCGCGTGGCAAACAGAGATACGGGAATTCCGGCGGCTTGCCGTTTTTCGGCCCGCGATATCCAAAATGCGGTGGATCTACTGGTGACTGCGTCGGCGCGTTGCGCACGGCGTGAATGATTGAACCAGGAGTCCATTCGCCTTCCTGCACGGGCATCGTGACAGTGCCATCCGGCATGATGCCGATGCCATCCGGATTGCGGAACCCTGTGGCGATGACATCAGCAGTTCGGCCGTCGGGTGAAATCCGAACCAGCCCCTGGTTACCGGACGCCAGGTAGAAATTACCGTGATGATCACGTTGCAGTCCGCAGATGAAATCGTGTCCCGCAGGCGAAGTGATAAAGGCGTTGCTCAAGCATTCGTAGAAGTCCGCTTCGCCGTCGTTGTTCAGGTCCGTTAGTCGAGTCAACTGGTCGCGACACTGCACATAGATTTTCCCATCGGCCACCACAAGTCCCAACGTATGATGTAGTCCCGATGCAAAACGCCGCCAGTGCGCGACTGCTGGTTGATCAGGTGCGGCATCAAGTCCGGTGACATGCCACACATCGCCCTGCATTGTGCAGACCAGCGCGGAACCGTCAGGCAGAAAGTCGTGGTCTCCGCAAAACATCGGAGCCTTCCATGGATTGTCGTATGGCAATGCAATCGTATCGATGGCGTATGGACGACCAGTTCCCGGTGTGATTTTCGTATCAACCACTTGGGACCATTGAGGCGGTCCACCAGTTGTCAGTTTTCGCAGCGGATGTTGATCGGCCGGTGCAACGTTACGCACGAATTGGCCATCTGTTACCCACGGTGCATCCAGATATTCAACTTCACCGATGCGATACGCAAACACGAGGCGATGGCCATGGCGGTAAAATCCGTGATACTTGAATGGCTTATCCGGGGGCGATTGTTTTTCGAATTCAACCGCCGTTCCAGCCATTCGCAGGCCGCTCACGAAACCGTGACGCACGGAATCGAAATTCACAAATCCGCCGGACCAGACGGCGTCATACGTCAGCGTGTCCGGATTGAAGCAAGCTGACAGCTCAGCGTTGTCACCAAGTCTGACGCAAACGGCTCGTGCAACAGTCTTGCCGTTGCCGGAAAACACGCCTCCCAGCACAGACCCCAGATCAGTTTCATTCCACCGATCGTCAGCCCAGACGGCTTCATTCTGATTTCCCCAGTGGCCCTGCTTGCCACCGTCGAGACCCGGAAACTGAGCGATCAGCATGGGCTTATGGTGCTGATCACGGAAATATTCCGCCTGCTTTGCGTAGAAGTCGTACAAGCGATCTCGATTCACCTGCAGCGATGCGTTGAACCAATGACCAGATGCCATTGGTTCCTTTGTGACGGGAAACTCGGCCGGTCCATGCATTTGGCTGTGAGCGATCGCCTGCTGCAGATCTTCGGAAAGAGGTTGACCGTCGCGGCCCAGTTCGCTCAGGAATCGAATCAAATCCAGTCGCTGCTGCGAAGTCATGGCTGCTGTAAGGCCTGCAGGCATCACTGTACTGCCCGCGATCTCTTCGTCGATGTCTTCACGTTTGATGGATGTCAGTTTGCCTGTGGCCGGATCTCGCAATGTCACTTGCGTGTCATCGGAACTCTGCTTGTAACCGGTGAGAGTCCTGCCTTCGACGGTCACGATCTGCCAATTCACAAATTCCGGCTTCACATCACGTTTCGGCCACAGGACAGATTCGACGATATGTTCCAGCTTGCGATCTTTCGCAATGGCAGTCAGGTCCTGGCCGATCGTGCCACCGCTGGTGCCAATCCTGTGACAGGAAATACAGGCGACTTTGACATCGGTAAATACCGCGACTCCGCGAATGACATCACCATGCTTTGCTGCATCGGCAACAAGCTCCGCCACAAGGTTGGGGTCGTACGGGATTTCCTGCATCACGCGAGGCTGTGATCCCGCGTCCTTGTCGGCGTTTGTCATCGTCCAGAAGCCAACAGTCGCCGCATCGCGCGAAACTTCAGCAACGGGCTGCCCTTGAATGTCACGAACTCCTTTTGAAATTCGCACCCAGTCGATCGTTCCGCCAAATCCAAAAACGCCCTCAACAAGCTGTCCGATCGCCAGCGCACCGGGAACACTTACACCGCCGTCAAGATCTGCAATCACCTGATCGGCGACTTGCTTGCCATCGACATATAGACGAACGCGAGCAGGTTCGTATGCCATCGCAATGTTGTGCGGTTTTCCATCGCATATCATGGACTCTGTATGAACGTGATCAGGCTTTTTCCCGGGAAGGTATGCCGTAAGCATCCCGTTACCGTTCATCGAAAATATTTCCCAATGATCAGCGGATGCTTTGGTATCGCTGGCGACCAGAATGTTGTACTGATCCTTTCGAAGAATCGTGGCTCTTACTTCGACTGTGATTGACGGCCGACGATACGCTTCGCTTCCATCATAGATGCGACCAGTTCCATTGGCGGGCGCCACACTTGCCGAAACCGCCGGCGCAACCGGCTTCGGGCCACCGCTGCCTGGTTTTTCAATTTCCTTGCGAACCCATTCCAAACCATCGCGATTTTCCAGGAGCGATTCACGGGCGTCGAGCTGTTCGCGATGATCAAGAATTCCGATCGGACCATCGTAGCCACTTTCGACGACAACGCGGATCATTTCGAGTTCAAACGCTCCCTTGCCGATGCCCAGAATCTTCGGCTGCTCCTTCGCATTCATGCCATTCAGGTTCAGGCAGTGGAGATACGGCTTCATCAATGCAAATGATTCAGCCCAGTCGTCGATGTGTCCGTGACCATGATGAAAATTGTACGCGATGCCCACATGATCCTGTCCCAGTTCCCGCAGGCGTTTGCAGACCGCAACCAGATTCTGTGGCTCACCGCTCCAGCCACCGTGGTTGTATAATGCCAGCTTACATTTCATCATCTTTGTGCGTTGTGCCAGAGGCAGCATCTGCTGTGCGGCGGCTTCGACTTTGGCTTCCTGAGTTTCGCCTGCGGGCTGAGCCATCATCATCCAGATCTGGGGATGCAGGTCATACCTTTCGAACAGCTTAAACGCTTCGTCGTGCACCCCCCAGAATGCAAAGTATTCGATACCGTTCTTCTGATATTCCAGTATCTCCTGTTCGAATGTCGCAACGTGTTCCTCGCGCCAATCGTAGGCACAGCGTTTGATGCCGATTTCTTTCAGCATCGTCGCTCGTTCTGCCGGGCCACGTTTCTTTGCGTCGAAGGGCACGATACACCAAGCCACTTGGTTCTCGCGGCGCAGGACGTCGGTCTTGTCGGCCGCATCG
>JANOZG010000594.1:0-18355 GCA_031429275.1 Planctomycetota bacterium | reverse complement strand
CTGATTGCAGCCTTCCAGAATCGCTGTCAGCGGCAGCAAAGGCAACTGCAGCCCGTTCACGATCACCAGCGCTATCCACGGTGTCAGCCATACCACATTTTCTCGGATCGCCGGTCCCGCTGTCCCGCCTCCACTCGGAGTTTGACTGAAAAAACCGAATCCCGCGACTGTTATAGTTACCGCAAAGATCAGTGCCGCTCTCCCGTACCAGCGGACCATCATCCGACCTAGTGAAATCAGTCGGGATTTCGCCGCCCCTTCCCCTACGATTCGACCGTCGCGCAACGACAGCCTCGACCACTCATGGCTGCTGACGCTTATCAACACGACGCTCAGCCCTAGCTCCACAAAGATTTGCATTCCCAGCATACTGCTGAAAGCGTAGTAATAATCCTGGGTCGCCTTCGAAAAACTCACTACCAGAATCAACTGCGTCAGCGGCCCCGTAATTAGCTGCCACAGCTTTGCCAGCACAGCAAACCCTACCGCTCGATCGACTCCTGCTTTTCGCAGGGTTCGCATCGCAAATGTAGAATACTGTGTGTCGATCGTCGCTTTCCCCGATAACTCCGCTTCCGAGTCGCCTTCAGATTCGGTTTCGGTTCTCACGGAAGTACTCTTTTTCGATCCGACGCTTTAGCCCTGATTAGTTTTGTCTCACTCAAAGTGTGCTTACGTCGTTACCATCCTTTTTCATCAACACTGATTTGTAAACTCCGCCCTGAGTTCTTTTTCCTGCCGCCTTGTCCGCGTGATTTTACTTTGCTCGCCTGTTCTACGACCTCCCAAGGCAGCCTTTCACCACGCCTTTCCAACTGTTCACGTCGAATGGCCAATACCACAGCGAGTTCATGTACCAGCCGATTGCTTTTCTTGGCGATGTTCCCGCAAGAAACCAGGCTGAACAGCTTTCGATACTCGCCAACGCCCTTCGACGCACTGACCACGGCAATTTTATTGCTTGTTGAGTCTTCAAAGCTTCGCCGACGATTTTCTTCCGTGTCGTTCGCATCAGCTCAAAGTTCTTTGACATTGAGCCTTCTCGCCATTGGTACATCGTCACTGGCTCGCGAACGGCCGCAAAACGAACTCCGTTAGCGGAAAGCCGCAGCCACAAATCCCAGTCTTCTACGCATGGTAGACTGACGTTGAAACCTTGATACTCCTGAATCACCTTTCGTTTGATCATCACGCTCGAGACCACGATGAAATTGTCGAGCAGTAAAGGCTCCAGCAAATCGCCTTCCAGCATCGCTGACGGTTCGCTCCTGAGCTCTCCGACCCGGTCTACGTCGCCAAAATTTCCTGCGTTTGTATAGACTACGTCCGCTCCGGTTCTGTCCGCCGCCTTCAACTGTTCCCTCAGCTTTTCCGGCTTCCAATAGTCATCATGATCAAGAAACGCCACCCATTCGCCAGTTGCCGCCGAGGTGCCGTTGTTCCTGGTCTGAGCTAAACCGCTATTGGTCTGATGGATGGCTCGGATCCGGTCGCCATACGAGTCCAGCACCGTTCTTGTGTCGTCTTTTGAACCGTCATTCAACACGATCACTTCGACTGCGCTATTCACTTGTGCCAAGGCGCTGTCGATTGCTCGGCGAACTTCTGCTGCTCCGTTGTACACCGGGATGATCACCGATACGGTTGGTTTCATACGTTGCTCACTGCCTTTAGTCGCTAAGGTTATCTACCTGCCTTAACTATGGTGGCTGTTCATCAACGCGTTTACCGCTCAGCCTTTAAAAAAGCTGTTGCTCTCCGATTTTTGTTGTTTTATCCCTGTTTTTCCTTCGTGTTGTCTTTTCACTACGCTTCGTTTTTAGAGACTCGCCAACAAAAGTCGCAGTTTTCGCATCTCTCTCAGCCGTTCTTCGCCTTCCATTGTTCGCGGAAGCAAGTCCACGCTGAGTGCTCTCTGATACCCGTTATGACGCAGCATCTGAACGATATGGTTGTAATCTACGTCCCCTAGTCCTGCTGATACCTGCAGTTCTGTCGCTGACGTATCTCGGAGATGCACATGCAATGCGTGCGGGAAAATCATGTCAAAATCTTTTGCTCCGCTTGTCGTGCATATGTAGTAGCTCGGATCCAGGGTGATGCCTAGTCCCTTCACTGCCTGACAAAGTTCTACCGCTGTATGTGGGTCTTCTGTCAGCGTACCTGTTTTTGTCAGGATCGATAGCCTTATCGCTTCGTGGTGACAAATCACATTACGATCACGAAGTCTGTCTATTTCGCTGTTAAAAGGCGTTCCCTTGGGTGACGCTTGAATAGTGATCTGTGCTATCCTTAGCTGCTTCGCGAACTTCACTATTTCTTTGAATGTCTCTAAATCGACTTCTGTCTCGATGAAGATTGAATTTGGTGTCAGCCGGCTGGCTTCTCTAAGCTGCGCTACGCTCCCTTCCGGATCCGCCGCTACCTTTGATGGCTTTAGCTGATCAAAGTCTTCGTTCAGCCAGATTTCCAGCTTATCAAATCCCAGTTCCTGAATCTGCAGGCAGGCTGCCGGGAACGCTAAATCCCACAGGCTTCGCGTTGAGGCGGCTATATGCACTTTTTCACTCCCTTACCGTTCCTAAATCCTGATATCTTGAGGTTTTACGACCATCTTCTCTCGGGGTCGCGTTCCTCTCAAATTGCCACAGGACTGTATTCCCCTCTGTCTGTTTCCGCAATACCTCTCAGTCTTCCTCGTCGAACTCGGGAGGATTTGTAGGGATTTTGCACGATTCAACGATTCTTCTGCCGATAAGGAATAGTAAAGCTATTTTCATCGCTGCCGCTCCGTGCCGAATAGCACTTTGCGTATTGGCCTTGGAATCAGCGGAGGGTCTTCTGCAAGACGATTGCTGAAGAAAGTTGCCGACAAAGATTAGGGAGTTCTTTCGATGCTAAATCGTGCTGTAGCCGTGCTACTTTCGGGGGCGATAGGGGTTTTAGTTGCTGGCTGTGCTTCTTCCACGCCGACGATGCGGGCTCAAAGTCCCCTTGGTGATCCTGGCTCGTGGAGCGACGGACCTGTGATGAATGATGGCTGTCCTATGTGTCAGTCAAGTATGGGTATGGGAAATGGCCTTTGCGAATCCTGCGGCCCTCGTCGCGGATATCGTGGCCAAAGGAATGCTCAAAACTGTCAGGGAGCTGGCTGTAATCTGCCGTTTCATCCAGTCCATCGAAACTTCAACTCGTATACTGCTCCACAGAACAACATGCGGCCTCCGGAGAATTCCGCTCCTGCACAGGTTCAGTATCCGTACTACACGTTTCGCGGGCCAACCGACTTCTTCATGAAATAGCGATCGCTGGATCGCTGGATCGCTGGATCGTATTCAAAGAACACAAGAGTAGCCTCGTTGAGTCACATCAACGGGGCTTTCTTTGCGTTAGTGGTTTGTGATTAGAAATAGAATATTAAAAGAGTAGAAGAGGTAGTAGACCTTGCGAGGATTGTTGATAACTACCAGATGAAGCAAAGGAAAATCAATTAAAAACCAAGTTTATGAATAAAGAAGAGAAGTGAATACAGGCGTAACAAATCAAGGGAAAAGACGTAAGAGCAGGGTGATAAAATAGCCACAGACAAACAGTGCGAGGGACAGCACGAAATCAGGCGTTGATGAATGACAGCAACCAACAGGACGAGCGTCGACGGCAATCAACAAGTTATCAACAGCAAGGAACGATCATTCGTTTTCAGTATATTCAGTTTGAATACCGGTGCCTTTGAGATGTTGTTTGAGCTGAGCGACAGCAGTATCACTGGCGGCCAAAGCAGTCCGAGTGATTTTAAGATCCTTGAGTGAAGTAAGATGGATGATTTGTGGAGCGGCAGCGGCAGTGATTTGAGTAGAACCGAGATGCAGGAAAGTTAAAGCTGTCATGTATTTAAGCAGCGGCAAACCATCATCCGTGAGCTTCGTATTGTCGAGATTCAACCAATCAAGTTGAGTTAAAGGAGCAAGCTTCAAGGCCCCTTCATCAGAGATCTGAACCCGCCAGAGATTAAGTTTCTTCAAGGCGGTGAGCTTGGCGATATGAGCCATACCAGCATCGGTGAGCAAGGCATCTTCACTGAGATCAAGTTCTTCGAGCTTTGAACAGACAGACAGAGCCTCAAGGCCGGCGTCACTCACTTGATTTCTGGCGAGGCGGAGCTTTTTGAGCTTTTTAAAACCAGCGATAAGCTTGCAGGAATCGTCATCGACAACGGTACCGGCAACATACAGTTCTTCGAGTTCAGTAAGGCCCGACAAAGCAGACAGTCCGTCCAACCCGACGAAGGTAAGTTCGTCCAAGGCCAGCACTTTCAGCGATTTGCAAGCAGCGAGAACCTTTACGCCATCATCGCCGATGCTGGTTTTGCCATTTTTGCCGTTGAATCGCAAAGCCCGGAGGCTGGTAAAACGAGCTATCGTGGCAGCCGCCTTATCGGATATTTGACAACCTCGGAGGTCCAAATTGGCCAAAAGCGGAGAAACTCGTTCCAAAGCCGATAACGATTCATCAGTGAAAGAGGAATCAGCGAGATTCAGGACCTTCAGAGATTTGAATTCAGCCAAAAGACCCAGTGTATCCGGCGTAAGCGTGAGTTTGTGCAGGTCTATATCGGTCGCAGCACCGCCTTCGTCCGTCTTGACGACACCTCCAGCAACTTTAAGAAGGGCGATGGCCTCCGCCTCCGCTTTAACGACCGAAGGAACAGTATTCGGCGACTTAACGTCAGGTGAACAACCAACGAACACGAGGCTGGCAAGAATCAGGCAGGAGTGACAAGAACGGATCACAGGCATTCTCCGGGGAAACAGTCGGAAGACAATGACCGCGATGATAGCGGGAAGCAGGGTCCTTGTCAGTGATTCGTGATGGTTGGGGCAGAAAAGTCCGGGAGTAAAGAGGGTACAGGAAAGTGCCATATTGCGAAGAAACAGACACGTGTGACATGATCAAAAGCACTTCAGGAAATCGAGACCGTATCGGAAACAGCACCAACTTCGTCAGCAGCTCGATCAGATCTTAGGGAAAACCCGGCGTCCTTTTCGGGAGTCGAAACCGCACTCAAAGCTGGCGAAGCTTCCGTGTTTGAATCGGAACGAACGAATACCTTCGGTTTATTAGGGTTGAAGAGAAGGTCGAGCGGACTGCGCGTATGAATCTTGATCACCGTATATCGGCGATGGAGTTCGCTCAAAATGGCGATGGCAGACGTAAGCGTGACCCATGTCAGCATTGGTGAGTCGATAGCGCCATAGCCATTTGCTACGCCCAAAATCACAGTCAGCGACAGCAGCAACACAGCAAAAATAGTGCGACCACTGAATCCGACTCGTTCCTGCTTGATGGCATGCGACGCGAGTGCTTTCTCAACAGACTGCGTCGAGAGTGTCCGGAAGGAATCCATGTTTTCCTTAAGTTTCAGAAGATCCATTTTCTGCCGAGGTTGTGCGGGGCGCAGATCGAATTCGGGCTCAATATCTATGGTTGATGAGCTACTGCTATCCGTCATCGTCAGGGCTTCGCCGTTGAAGAGATCGCCCATGTTCCCGGCCATGTACTGATCAATGAAGGATCGGACTTTCGGTGTTGAGTTGGCAGCAGGTTTATCGGAGGTCGCTTTGGCTGAGGCAGCCTGCACATCAGTTTGCTGCTGGGCAGGCTTGAGCTCACCCGGTAATACGGCACCAGCGGATTTACGATTTCGGGAGAGCAGTTGCTCCATGTAGTCTCGAACGAAGTCGTCGGAATTCTCCTCGCGTTCAGGCACCGAATCGACTTCGGCGGATGAGCCAGTCAGAGACGACGTATCGGTCAGGGGGTTGTTAGTGGAACCAAAACGGAAAGCGACCGTTTTGTTCTCCCCGGTAGGTTCGGAGAGATCCATGAACTCAGATGGTGGTAGGGGTGGCGGGCAGGCTTTTTCAGCAGCCGGTTTTCTCAATCCAAACAGACCGGCTAGTTCTGATCGCAAGTCAGTAGCAGGGGTGCCAAAAGCAGAGGTAGCACCATCACTGTCGCTTTCAACTTGTTGATGATCATAACGTTCGATCGATGGAGCAGGGCGATAGCTCTCCGCCGCATCAGATTCCGCAACCCGTGCGGTGACAAGTGTACCAGCGCTGGCGGGGGATTCAGATTGTCGTCGCATAGCCATCTGGATCTCCGCGCGAGCCAACTCCAGCTGTTGGCGGGCCTCCAGCAACTGTCGACGTTGAGAATCCACTTCTTCTTCCGCCTGCTCGATTTTGCGATTTCGCTCGCGCAGTGCTTCTTCCCGATGATCGAGCAGTGCGGCCCTTTCATCAAGTTCACGCGATAGCTGAGCAAATGATTCATTGTCATGAAAGATGCCCGTCGACGTCGAAGAGGACAAATTGCCTGATAAAGCCTGATCGGCCAGTCTGGTTTTCAATTCATCGAGCTGGCTGGCCGAAACCGCC
The DNA here is from genome assembly GCA_031429275.1 of Planctomycetota bacterium. Taxonomy (GTDB): domain Bacteria; phylum Planctomycetota; class Planctomycetia; order Planctomycetales; family Planctomycetaceae; genus SXXK01. The sequence goes on along the minus strand of JANOZG010000594.1, from coordinate 11,915 downwards.
ACATCAGAGCGGGTCTTTTCCAATTCCTCAGTCAACAGCAGCAGCTGAGATTTCAGCGACACCAGACTCTGTTCGCGATCTTCCAGATCCCGCAGTGCTGAATCCAAACGTTGCGCGACGGCGACGGAGTCCTTCTTGACACGATTTGCCTCTTCTACGTCCTCTCGAGCATCCATCAACGCTTTCTGCAATTCGCGGACGGCAGAAATCAGTGAATCGCGTTCCGAAGTCAAAGTGCAGCGGTCGTTTTCGGCCGCGGACAGAGTCTCTTGCAGTTCAGCCATTTGCTGGCGAAGCGCGAGCGGATCGCTTGCGATATCCGCTTCGATTACATTGCTCTTTGTCGTGGCAGATTCAAGATTGGCCAGTTGATCGGCTTTCAGCTTCTGAACACGACGGTGAACATCGGCAGCGCGGCTGTCGATTTCGGATTCGCGTTGCTTGAGTTCGCCGGTGCGTAAGTCGAGGACAGCGAAACGACTTCGCAGCTCTTCAAGCTGACGAGCGACGAGCACTTCTCGTTCGGCGATCCCGGATTCGCGACTCGCGAGGTCTTGCCGAAGCTGCGACAACGAATTACGTTCACACAACAGGTCCTTATTGGCATCCAGTAGTGCGTTTCTTTCAGATTCGGCGGTGAGTGCCAGGGACAGAGCGGAGTTCATTTGTAGAGAAACGCATTGTTCCGCAGCAGCGATCTCCGCGGCGCGGCGATCGAGTTCTGCTCGCTCAGCTCGAATCTCATCGATCTGCCGCAGTAGAGCAGCTTCATCAGCCAGTGAAACAGAAGCGCTGACGACAGTCGCTGATTGAGTGGCGCAGGCCTGTGCTTCACGGAGCTGATTTCTTAACGATTTCAGGGTGATCAATCGAGCGGAAATCTCGCCCTCACGGGAATCCATTTCCGCCTGGCGCTGGACCAGATCCAGCTGCTGAGCCCGGACAGATTTCTCGAGCCGCATCAGATCATTCTGAGCCAGGATCGCCAGTTCTCGTTCACGAATTGCAGCTTCCTGTTTGGCAGCGATCGCCGCCAATTGGGCTACGCTGCGGGTCTCAACCGCTCCAGCGCTCACCGCAGCACTGCGCTGCTCAGATTCAGCGAGTGAATTTGTTCGCTCGGCAAGTTCCAGCTGTCCCTGCGCCAGCGAATCGGCTTTTGCCTTTTGCTCAATCTCTAGTTGCAGTAGTTCCCGTTCCCGTGCAGCGATTTCCAGCCGAGACTGTTCAATCGCGGCCCGGGCACCGGCATTCTGAGTAGCGGCGAGCTCTATCTGCTGTTGCTGATCCGTAAGCCTTTGGCAGATCTGATCTACCTCATTCGACCGCTTAGCGATGGCGGTTTCGAGCGAATCAAGGCGTTCCTGTTTGAGTCGAACTTCTTTCCATTCGATGCTGATCTGTTCGGAACGCGTCTCCAGACTATCAAGGCGGGCGTTGACGATGCGTTCTCGCTCGGTGACCATCTGAGCAACTTCGTCGAGCTGCAGCTGTCGCATTTTCAGCAACGCCTGGTGCTCTTCCAGCTCATTTTTCAGGAACAAGTCATGTCGCAACGTCGGCGCCGCTGACTGGTCTTCCACGCTGGCGGAGGTCGCAGAATGTCGCTCGACAATCATGACCGGCTCAGCAGGGGCCGGGACCATCGTATCAGCAGGCACAGGCCGGTTAATCACGAGGTGAGTGGCAGCAGCAGGAGAACTTACCTGCGATGCAGCGTGAGTGCCAGGATCAAATGAATGGGCCGGGACTTCCAGCAGATCGAACTCAAACGAAACCGTGCCAAAGGAAACAATATCGCCTTCTGTCAGGGCGGTTTTGCCGTTGACGGGGAAGTCGTTAACCCAAACACGTCCATCAAGACGGTTGACGGAGAATTCGCCAGCCTCACGGATGAAACAGCAATGAGACGTTTCGGCTCCAGAAAACCCCAAGCGGAACTCATTTTCAGAGGCGGAACCGCAACGATAAGTGCCGTCGGCCGCTGCACGAAACGATTCGCGCTGACCTCCGTACATTGGCGTAAGGACCGGAATATGAGTGATGGATGTGTGTCTGGACCGTGTTGTCGCAACCGACATGACGTTCTCCGCAGAGCAATGAAACTCAGAATTTAGCCAGCCCCAGTACCATGTGCTCGATGACATTGGATTCAGGTCAACGCAAGCCCTTTCTGATGCCTCAGATTAGGTTGTATCGATTCTACGGCTTGGCGGAAACTAGGGATATTTTGCAACCTATGAAGGACATACATTACAAACGGATGTCAGGTAGCAATCACATGCTGCCGAAACGCAACACACGGGAGAAACCGGGTGGTCCGGTCGAACGAATCCGGTTTTGCGGGTCCTGCGGATCATTGAGCGGCACTAAAAACTGCCAAGAATTGCTACGAAAACTCAGAAAACCCGCTGTTCCATTCACGACGCGCCACGAATGATGCGTGCATCGATCCTGCGGCCTTCGCCATTCATCACGATGCTGCGGAGTGGGTGATGCAAAGGTACATCGTTTAAAGATTGGCGGACTCGGCGATCTTTCGACCAGGACGTTTGCTATGCCACGAGCTAGGATCAAATCACAGGCTCCAGGTAGATCCCGAAGGTCCGGGATTTTTGACGCCGCGTTTCAGCACCGAAGGATTCATGTGCTGGATGCCCCTGACCAGGTGTTAGACAGTGCTGAACGTTCTTCCGAATCTAACATCGCTCCGCATGAGGAACTGGATTCACTTGTCCCTGTGCCTGATTCAGGCGACGGCCTTATCATGGGCTCTATTGACGCCAGACCCCTTCAGCCTGGTACGCGATACTCAATTCTCGTGGGTTCAGAGCGTCAGTGATTTGCTCATTCACACGTCCGTGTTTGTCGTCCTGTCGACGACCGTATTCAGTCTGGCCTACGCGTTGTATGGGGAGTTTCCGCCAGTCGTCGTCTTTGCGATGCTGGGCTACTGCCTGACTGTCGAGGGACTTCAGGCGTTTGTTCCCGGACGCAGTAGTGACCCGCGCGACGCAATCGCCAACGTGACCGGCTTCGTCGTCGGACTTGCTGTCGTCCGCGTGCTGGCCATGGTTCGTTCCGCGCCAACGAAAATCTAGGGCGATCATCCAACTCCGGTGCGGGTAGGATTCTCCACCTGTCAATTCCGGGCCGAGAGTAGACATCCGGCGACAGTTTGCCCACAGTAGCCACTGGCTTGAATGCGAGCCATGGTTATTCACTGCTGTCGATTGCCATGAACCTGCCACAAATCAGAGTTTTGGCGGTCCGGACTCTACCATCAGGACCCATACCGTTGACTGATAACGCCGATTCAGGACCTCGCCGCCGTTACTGGGCCGAACAGTTGGAACTGGGCTATCAGCTCGTTCAGCAAATCAACGCCTTCCCGGTCGAGGAATGTGGCGAAGGGTTAGCATCGCTCAAAGACGCAGCTGACACGAGCGGCGTGGAAATGTTGTTCTCTGAATCAAAGATCGCAGGCGAATTCGATCGCGTCTTCTTTCTGCGCGAAAGTCTGGTGAAGGACATCATCGCCATCGCCAGCGACATGAATCGGCGGGGGTGGATTCTGAAAATCGAAGACGGATACCGCTCGCTCGCCATGCAAAGCCAACTCGGAGCCAAGCCAGAGATCTTTGATGCCATCCTGAAGAAGTGTATCTGGGAAAACGGTGGCACGATTCCACCGGTCGAAATCATCTTTCGTCGAGGCTCCGTGCTGGTCGCCAATTTGCCAAAGGTAGGCACTCACATGTCCGGCACGGCGGTGGATATCTCCGTCTTTCGGCGCGACGATGGCACAGAAGTCTGGCGCGGAAATAAGTACCTGGAAATGAGCGAACGAACACCGATGCGCTCGCCGTTTGTTGAGCCCGATGCATTACAGAATCGCCTCGAAATCACGGCGATGATGGAAGCTCACGGCTTTATGCATTTCCCGTTCGAGTTCTGGCATTTCAACAAGGACGATGCCCTGGGACACATACTGACTCAAAACACGGCACCCGCCAAATTCGGCCCGGTGCATTGGGATGCTTCCACGAATCAAGTCACACCAGTCCAAAACCCCTCCGAACCACTTCGACCGTTGCCCGAAATCGAACAGGAAATCCTTGCGGCCGTTGAACGAGCGCAGAATTGAAAGAAAACGACATGCGAACCATGCTTCTTAGTATGCTCCTTTGCGGTCTCTGCCACCATCAAACGGCTGCCGCCTTTCAGGACGTTGATCTCGGAACAATTACCGAGAAACATCAGATGATCCCCATGCGGGACGGGAAGCATCTTTCTTCGTATCTGTACTTTCCTCAAGGCGAAGGCCCGTGGCCGGTCCTGTTTGAACAGCGTTACGCCGACATCAGCGGCGCGGGAACGCGGAAGGCCGCCGCAAGTCTGGCAGAAGCTGGTTACGTTGTCGCAATGGTCAATTATCGCGGTACCCACAAGTCGGAAGGAACATGGGTTGGCTACCGCGCCTTGGGGTGGGGAGAACTCAAAGATGGATTCGACACCTGCGAATGGCTGGGAACTCAGTCGTGGAGCACGGGCAAGGTCGGGACGTTTGGAAGTTCACAGGCAGGATACGCGCAGAACTTCCTGGCAATCACTCAGCCACCGCATTTGACCGCTCAATACATGGTCGATACGGGACTGAGCCTGTTCCATGAAGGCTATCGCATCGGCGGGACGAATCGGCCGTCACGATTCAAATCGTTGGCAAACAACTGTCGAGTTCCGGCCGACAATGATCGGCTGCTGGAAGAATGGATGAAGCATCCTCACTACGACGATTACTGGCGAGACGAAGATTGTTCGCTGCACTTCGACAAAATGAACGTGCCGTGCTTCACGATCGGCAGCTGGTATGACTTCATGAATCAGGGTTCTATCGCCAGCTTTCAGGGCCGGCAGCAGCATGGCGGAGACAACTCGCGGGGCAAGCAGCAACTGATCATCGGCCCGTGGCTTCACGGTCGATTGAACAAAGGCAGCAAAGTCGGCGACCTTGTGTACCCAGACAACGCGACATGGCCCGAACGCGAACACATGATTCGCTGGTTCGACTATTGGCTGAAGGGCAAAGAGACCGGCGTCGAAAAAGAACCCGCCGTGCGATACTACGTGATGGGCGCGGTTGGTGAAGCCGACGCTCCCGGCAATACTTGGCGAACCGCTGTCGACTTCCCACCCGCTGCTAAATCGACTTCCATGTTTCTGGCAGCGGATGGCGTGCTCACGCGTGCGACTCCGATGAACGAAGCGGGCGCAACGAGTTTCATCAGCGACCCGCTGCACCCGATGGAGATTCCGGGAACCAGTTTCCCCGGCGCGACCGATGCCCGGGCGTTCGAAAAACAGTCCGAGGTTCGTACGTTTACGACGGAGATTCAGGAAACACCCGTCGAGTGGACCGGCCGCATTCGCGCGGAGCTTTATCTTTCATCAACCGCACCCGACACGGACGTCATTGTTCGAGTCAGTGATGTTTACCCGGACGGTCGTTCGATTTTGATCGTGGATTATCCTCAGCGTGTTCGCTACCGGCAAGGCTTCGATCACGAAGTGCTGATGCAGCCTGGTGAGGTCGTGAAGGTCGCCTTTGACGTGGGCTGGATCAGTCAGATTTTCAACAAAGGCCACCGTATCCGTGTGACAGTCGCGAGCACAGGCTCACCGCTCTACGAGCCGAATCCGCAAACCGGCAAATCCGCAACGATTGAATTTCCAGACGACGCCGTATCGGCGACGAACACGATCCATCACAACCGCCAACATGCGTCAAAGATTATCGCACCGGTGCTGGCAGAGCAGTAAGTCCTCGGTGGGACCATATTGCGTGATCGCAAGATCGAACTTATCAGGTAAACAACAAGCCACTCAGCTGACGCGTGTATTCGATAAAAGTGCTGCTGTGTCGAAACGCCGAATTCCTGGATTCCGGCCAGTTCACGGCAATAACGCCTTTGATTTCGGCGGGAGAACCTGCCATGACGACCACTTGATCGCTCAGAAAAACGGCTTCCTGAATATTGTGTGTCACAAGCACGGACGTCAGTTTTCGATTCTCATGCAGACGGCGAATGTCTTCCTGCAGGCGCATGCGGAGAAAGTCATCGACGGCAGCGAACGGTTCGTCGAGCAACAGTACGCGGGGGTTTGTCACGAGCGCTCGGGCCAGCGAAAGTCTCATTTGCATCCCGCCGGACATCTGGGCAGGACGCTTTACTGCATCATGAACCGACAGTCCCACCTGTTCGAGCAGTTGTTGAGTCGTTGCGTGGCCGGTATTGGCATTCACATCAACAGAGCCCGAAGTACCCAGCTCCAGTGGCAGACGCAGGTTCTGTTCGGCCGTTCTCCACGGCAACAACGTCGGATGCTGAAAAACGAAGCCAATAGAATCCCCGGAGCGGCCCTGACTCCGTTCAACAGTACCGGATGTTGGTGATTGAAGTCCGGCGATGAGTCTCAGCAAAGTCGACTTGCCACATCCTGACGGGCCGACAATCGTGATAAACTGACCGGCGTCAATTGAAAGGCTGAGGTCTCGAAATACGGGACTGGCGTTCGAATCGAACTGCTGTGTGACACGGTTGAAGGAGAAAGCAGCTTCTGTGGCCATGTTGGAATCTACAGCGTTCTCGTAGGAAGCGACTCCGGTCCCGTCCTGACACAACAGGGTTCTGACTTGTCCGGAAAGCCGTCCTGCGGCAGAACTTACTTTTTAGATGGTGTTCGGTTCAGGTCAGGATTTTGCCGCCTGGCATGGAAAACGCTTCGTCGCGGCGGGCTTGTTCCTCCAGAATCGCGTAGCAATTGCGGAGGTTGCTGATGACTCGCGGCAGGTAAAATGTCTGCGGGAAAAATGGTTCATCAGTCATGAAACCCGGAACGCCGTCCGCATATGGAGACAAATCTCGCGGGGAGATCGACCAGCCTTCGACAGTGGCCCAGCCAAAAATGATCGTGATTTCCCGACCTTCGCGGTGCAAAGTGAGCCACCGAGTGTACTCGTCGGAAAAATCGAATGGCAAAAATAACTGTTGTCCATCTTTCAGTTCGGAAAGCAGCCGGATCCACTCGCCAACCAGTTGCATAGTTCCTGTGGCAGGACGGAAATCATGATTCTCGCTGGCCGGTTGAAGTCCAAGATAGTAACTTTCCCCCGCGCGGGATTCGCTGCCGACTTCAACCTCGATCTGATTGTTTGCGTTGAGACTGACTGATACGTTCCGCATTGAAAATAGTCCGGTTTTCATTGGAATTTCCATAGGACGGCGCCTAAAGACCGCTCCGAAATCTACCACCGCTCTTAACGAGTTTTACTTCCCCGGGGATCTTTATGGTACGCGTTTTGTGCACGGCATTGAATGGTGAGACTGGTCCTCATTTCAAACTCTTTGCAGATGCAGGATACGAATGCGTGGTTCCGGATCGGTCTAACGACTTATGGAGCAACGAAGTTCTGACGAAAGTGATTCAGGGATTTGATGCCATTATCGCGGGATCAGAGCCGTATCCGGCTGCTGTAATCGCTGCCAGCCCACAGCTTCGCGTGCTGGCTCGAGCGGGCGTGGGATTTGACGCGATTGATCTGAAAGCGTGCGACGAACACAAAATCGTTGTCGCAACAACTCCTGGCGTGAATCATCACGCGGTTGCCGAACATGCCATAGCGATGATGATGGCGATTGGCCGAGGTTTCCCGGCTCTTGATCAGGAAGTTCGACGTTGCGAGTGGAAACGGATACCGTTGCCTCGCATTTCTGAATGCACACTGGGCCTTGTCGGACTGGGACGTATCGGACAGGCCACAGCCACGCGCGCGGTCGGATTGGGCATGAAGGTGCTGGCATTTGATCCGTATCCATCCGCAGATTTCGTGAAGCAGTACGGCATCATCATGGTTTCGCTGGAGGACCTGCTGGCCAAGTCTGATTTTGTGTCATTGCATTCGCCGATGACTCCGCAGACGAAGCACATGATCAATGACAAATCTATCGCGACGATGAAAGACGGAGCGGTCGTGATCAACACCGCTCGCGGGCCACTGATTGACGAAGCGGCTCTGATTCGCGCGCTGAAATCGGGCAAGCTGCGAGCTGCAGGCCTGGATGTGTTCGAAGTAGAACCGCTGCCAGCAAGCAGTCCGCTGATATCGATGCCCAACGTGTTACTCAGCGGCCACGTCGCAGGCATGGACAACGAATCGCACGAAGACACGTGGGCCCTGGGCGCGAACATCATTATTCGTTTGAGTCGCAGCGAATGGCCTGCTGAGTGCATTCAGAATCTGAAGGGCGTAACTGGCTGGAAGTGGTAACGAAGCCCGTAACTCGACTCTCCAGAGTCGAGCTACGGTCTGAGCGAATGAATCCGTCTGAGCAAACACGGCGCCTCAAGAAATACGAGGCGTCTGAAAATCGTGACGTTTAGTCAGCACGCTGCGCCTCTAATGGACTTTCTGTCTCCTTTCGGGCCGTACATAGCCAGGACAAAAGTCGCTGCGGATCTCATCGACCATCTGAACTCAGGTTCAGTCATGAAATCTATCTAACTTGAGCCTGAGGCGCTAGCCGAATTCATGCAGTCGAATCGGCTGAGCGCCTCAGGCTCAACGAGCGATTACGGGCGTTTGAAAATGCCGGTATCGATCAATCGCGCGAGCACAACTTTTTCAAGATGCACTTCAGCAACGATCGTCGCTCCTTCGGGCACGGTGCGAAGCTCAGGCCGAAGATCGGCCAGACGATGGATGAGCAACAGCAGTCCCTTCTGTTTCTCTTGATCGTATTCGTACGGCACAAGTTTGATGTTTCGCTTTTGCACGATCGGCACCAGTGACATCATGTCCTGCAGCTGAAATTGATGACTGACCGGTGCCACGTAAACGGTTGAGTTCTCCGGAACCTGCTCCCAGAAACTGCCGTTGAGTCCATCAGACCAATAACTGGATTCCATGCCCAGCGCGGCGGCGCCGTTGTTGCCTCCAGCCAAAGGGCCGTACTGAGAAATGGCGTATGGTGAGAAGACCGAGGAGCCAAAAGGCTGAACAGCAAGGAATACCAGCACTGCGATTTGCCACTTTGTGACGGAACGTTGAGCTGACGGTGTCGGCAGAACCTCTGACGTGATCATGTCCTGGAATTGCGAGGAGGCTCGCGAGGCAAAGATGATGATCATCGGCATGACAATCAGGAAGAGCCGATTGCCATCATAGACCGGCGTTCCGGGCAGAGCGAATACGAGCAGAGGAAACATAATACTCAACAGCAGAAGCTGGTCGATCCCGTCCGGCCACCTGCGTTTGATTCTGGCAATCAGACAAAGAATCACGGCGACAGGCAATGTAAACAGTGTCTGCACAAACGGGTAATGCCACGGTACCTGTTTGTCGGCAAAGCGTTCGCCAAAGTACCAGCAATACAATGTCGGCCGAACCGCCGCGCGACCGAGATACTGCTGAATGTTGTAAATCGGATCGAGCCATAGCCATGGCCATGCCGCCAGGAATAAGATCGCACCGCAGACGGACCAGCAAGCCAAAGGTCGCACGCATTGCCCGCGAAACCGCCACACTGCCCAGACAAAAACAATCGGCGGCAGCAGTATTCCTTGTACTTTAGTCAGGAGCAACAATCCCCAGAAAACGCCGGACACGCATGCTCGCAACGTTGATGGCGGACGAGCATCGGTCCACCATGCCAGTAACGGCAACATCGCTGCGACCCATGCCAGGTTGGTGGCTGATTCCAGCGCCGCAAGTCTTGAATGCCCGAGCAAACTGGGAGTACTGATCATCAGGATCGGGACGCAAACTGTTGTCGCCCAGCCGAAGCGTCGAATGCAGAATTCGGTTAACAACAGAACCGACATCGCGAACGCAAAACAGGAACCGAGTCGCGCAGCAGGCACGTTGTAAGCCGATGATTCGGATCCGGCGATACACCACGAAGTCAAAAAGTGAGCGACACCAAGGATCACGCGACCGAGCGGTGGATGATCGGGCAGATAGTCCTTTGAACCGAAAACTTCACGGGCTCCGGACGGAGAAAACACCAAGGGGCCGTGCTGCGCGAAAGCATCAACAAGGTACACGCCCTGCTGAATATTGAACGACTCATCAATTGTCAGTCCTGGACCATGCAGCCGGGCTCCAGTTGTGCCATGATCCACGAGCATGGCAGACAACACAAAGGCCGCAGCAAATGAGACAATTGAAATCTTCGACAGGCGAAGCATGTGATTCTTCTGCTGCGTTCGGCGCGGCTGTTCGCCTTATTTGTAGATTGTATCCAGGTCGAACGTCTCTCCGGTCTTGACTGAAACGTACAGCTTTGCTGCTTCCGCGGCTGTCGTTGGAAGTGGTTGATCTGACGAGAGATTCTTCAACTGTTGACCTGAAACAAAGTGAGCTGAATGCTGCCCAATCACGTCCACTTTCTTACCAGTGACGACAATTGCTGTACCTTCATCAATTCCAATTCCCAGAATGCTGGGATGACGTCGCACGACAGGCAGCAAATCCGGCTGCCGTTCACGCTGCGAGAAATGCTGATCGATTGCTGTGCCCGGAAAAAAACTGAATCCTCGTTCATATCCTTCCGCGAGCATGATCTTATTGCCCAGCGGATGGCCTCGCACAAGGAATTCGCCCTGAATCGTCGCCCCAGCGGAACTGCCGCCGATGACTCCGCCGCGACGCAACACGTCGCGAAACAACTCCACTGCTTCGGTGCCTTCATAGGCATCGACAAAATTCCACTGTCGTCCACCGCCGAACCAGATTCCTGTGGCGGACTTCAGTGCAGAAATGAATTCGCCTTTGACGACCTCATCGGGACCTCGTTGATTTAAAACAGTGATGCTTTTCACATCGGCGTTTTTCAGAAACGCCGGAGGTTGCTGAGCTGCTTCATCGCGAGCCACAGCTGTCGGCAGCACGACGATATTTGCGTCTTTGCTGCCTGCGAGTTCCACGAATTTTCCAGCGATGGCAGCAGGCATCGGACCGCCACCGACAATGACGAGTGATCCGGCATTCCCGGCATTGTTTCCATTTTGCGGCACACCGGGTTCAATCTGCGAAACTCGCCGCCGCGATGCGCGCCGCAGTTGCGTCAAATCAGCAGAATCGCCAGCATGCAATTGCTGAACTTCGCGATCTCGATCTTCTGATTTTGCCAGCAGGATTGACACGCTTCCCTGCCCGACCACACTGATGTTTCGACCTTTGACAAACACGGCTGTGCGTTCGTCGATTCCCATGCCGAATCGTTCGGGATGTCGCTCTACCGCTGTTTGCAGGCGAGTCATTCGATTTCGCTGACCGAAATGCTGATCGACGATTGCACCCGGCAACATGTCCCAACCGTTCGTCAAGGTCGGTTCATTACCTCCGGACGCAATCATGACTTTTGACATGATCGCCGCCCCGGCAGACGTGCCACCAACGGTTCCGCCTCGCAACAGCAAATTCTGCAATGCCGCTTCAACGCTGCCATCATCAAACGACTTGGCAAGCTTTGCCTGCTGCCCGCCACCGATCCATACGGCTGACGCCGCGTCAATCGCCTGGATGGTCTTAATTCGCCGTTCACTCTCCGACAAGGCAGAACTGATGGTCACATAATCAGAAAGCTCATGTTCCTTCAGCCATTTGACCGATTTATCGACCGTCGCAGGATCTTCGGCGGCCTCTGTGATCAGAACCAGCGAACCACCTGTTTTAATGGCATCCTTCAAGGCTGTGGCGGCTTCAGCAGGGACAGCACTCCCGCCAGAGAGGATCAGTCACAGACTTCACGGAGCGAAAGGACAGCTCTGGCACGCCACACACCACACTGCTCGGCAACTTAGTGGTGGTGGTGGCAGACACCGGAGCTGGGATCAGCCGAGAGAACCAAGAG
>JANOZG010000593.1:0-5752 GCA_031429275.1 Planctomycetota bacterium | reverse complement strand
TCAATTCAGCCCGCGTCGCGTGTAACGCCACACTTGCCCGGTTGTTCTCGAACGCCTGTTGAGTCAAATCGACGTCTCGTTCCGGGACCATCCGGCATTTTTTGCCACAGTGGCGGGATGAATGCGACACTAACTGTCGATCGGTGGCCCAGTGTTCATTTGAGGCCAAAAACAATGTTGTGTTCGCTTAGCCGTCCGTCGTAAAAGACGGGCATGAATGCCGCATTGACTTCGAATTTCACATCCCGTGTTGCCACCAATACTTCTGGTGTTTCAGTCGCAATTTGCGTCATGCTCAGCATAATCACGGGTTCCGCGAGTAATGCAGACGACGCTGATCGCAGGCTGCCCAAACTTGCTGGAACACTGCAGCCGTTGGGAGATTTCAGAGGTTATGCAGAGACGCTCACAGGGCCACCGAGTTTTTTGCAAGGCGCATCTTCGCAATACGCTGGCTGGAGATTTGAAGAACTCACTCTTGCGCAGCCGCCAATCACTTCGCGGCCGTCTCAAATCCAGCTGGTTTCATTCGATTCCAAAGTCACCTTTCTGAAGGCCCGGAAATCGGGGGCCACGCCGATCGCGGCGGCATCTGACGAAGACTCGAAATCACCTGTACCTGATCAAAAGTCAATACCATCCCCGAGCGATCCTCAGCAGCCAGCAAATTCCGGCAACGTGATGGTTATTCCAGGTTCATCGTCTTCATCTGCGGGCAACCAAACAGCGAGACCCACAACTCCTCATTCTGCAGTCGGATCGAATCCGGCAGCGACTCAATCAGCCGACGATCCGACGGCGGAATCTGGGACCAACGAAATTGCAGCGCCATCGGTAACTTTAGAAATGATCGCTGCGCAACGCGTTGCCGCGGAGCAGGCTCCGGACTTGACCGACGACGTAAAGACTCAGCTGATGAAGAGTCTCCAAATCGCGGCTGATGCCATCACGCACCAGATAGAAATCGACAAGAAGATTGTTGAACTGAAAAAGGAAAAGGAAAGCGGCCCGCCAAAAATCACGGAATACCGTGCAATACTGAGTCAACCACCACCGCTGTCGGACCCGGAGTATTCGCCTGGAGCAACAGTCGCGGAGTTAGATCAACTGCGGCTGGCGGATGAGGAGAAGGCTGCCGAAGCAAAACGCAATCTTGATACGTGGGACGCGAAGGCAAAGACACGCGCTGAGCGAAAACCGCAGATGCCTGCGTTAATAGAGACAACTCGCAAGCAACTCGAAGATGCTGAAAAAGAATTGCTAATCGCCGCGCCGGTAGACGAATTGCCCGCCTTGAGCGCGGCTCGCCGACTGGCACAGGAATCGGAAATCCTGTTACGCCGATCTCACCTTGAACTCTATCGTATCGAACAAATTCGATATGAGGCATTGAATGAACTTTTTCCGTTGCATCGCGACGTGCTGACAAGGACGAAGAATTCCCTTGATAAGCGTATTGAACTCTGGAAAACAGTGCTTGCCGACGCACGCCGTGATGAAAGTGCTCGCCAAGCTCAGGAAGCTCGCGAAAAACTCCGCAGTGCGCACCCCACACTGCGAGACCTTGCCGAAGACAATTCTCGCCTCACACTGCGCCGCAAGGAGCTTCAGGAATTCCTGCAGGCGCAGGAGAAGGAACTTACTGAAGCGAATGCGACGCTCGACAGCGTGGAAGAGAAATTCAAAAAGGTCACGGAAAAAGAAAGCAGAGCCGGGCTGACCACTGCAATCGGTCTGCTGCTTCGCAACCAGCGTTCGCACCTTCCGAAGCCCGCAGATTATCGGCGTCAGCAGATTACGGCGGAACAGGATATTGTTCGACTGCAGACAGAACAAATGCCGCTGGAAGACGAACGCAATGATCTGAGCGACATTGAATCTCAGGTCGAAAACTCACTCAGTCTGGTTTCAGCTGGAGACGCAGAAAACGGTGAACTTCGTCAAATGACGCTCGAATTACTCACGGATCGTCGCCAATATCTGGACGACCTTCTTGCGGATTATGACTCGTGCCTGCTGACTCTGGGTGAAACCGACGTCACCTGCCGACGCCTTGAAACGACCATCTATGAATATCAGAGCTATATCGATGAACGAGTCCTGTGGATTCGCAGCGCGGCGGCGGTCGATCCGGGACTCATCGGCAGAATGCTTGATGCCATACGGATGTTTACATCGCATCGTCAATGGAATGCTGTGTGGAACTTCGTCATTGATGATGTTCTGACGTACTGGCCTCTCTATGGAATGCTGCTGAGCGGATTTGCTGCGATTGTGATTTTAAGTCGACGTATGCGACAGACCGTCGCGGCACTTGGTGCAGATGCTCAAAAGCAGATGGGTTCAGGAACGCAATTAATGCTGTTGGCTACGGGCCTCACGATTATCATGGCAGCAGCGTGGCCTATGGTACTTTGGTTCGCCGGCTGGAGACTGTCTTTTGCCGATCTGAATCTGGCATCAGCTCTGAGCGTTGCTTTTAAATTCTGCGCTGCGGCGTTGTGGCTTGTAGACTCGTGCCGAAAGTTGTGTCGCAGTCGTGGCGTGGCGGAGTCATTTCTGGAGTGGCCCCAGCCTATCGTACGAAGCCTGCACTCAAATCTGTTGCTTTATGTCGCAGGTGGAATACCACTCAGCTTTATCGTGGGTGTTGCCAGTCGCCTTGATGAAGGAATGAGTGCAGATTCAGTCGGGCGATTAGCATTTGTCAGCCTTTGTCTGCTCATGGCAGTGATGCTGCGACGAATAGTACGACCATCCGGAGCAGTGATCGGCGATTTGCTTCGATCGAATGCTAACTCAATGATGTATCGCCTTCGCTGGGTGTGGTATCCATTTGCAATCGGCTCGCCGCTGTGCCTTGCAGCTCTGGCGCTGATGGGATACCAGTACACCGCAGAACAGTTGATGATACGATTGCAACTGACATTTGTGTTGTCGATGGTTCTGGTGATTACGTACACGATGCTGATGCAATGGATGCTGGCGGCAAAACGCAGCCTTGCCATGAAGCAAGCTCGAGCGCGCCGAGCGGCAGCGCTTGCAGCGGCTCAGCGAGACACCGACGAAGACGGCAGTCCATCTGCCACTGTGCCCACGTTCGAAACTGGTCAGGTGGATCTTTCGGTGCTGAATCAACAAATGTTGCGTTTAGTCCGCGGCAGCGCGTGCATTCTGTTTCTGACGATTGGCTGGGGAATCTGGGGACAGGTTTTGCCGGCACTGCAGGTCTTCAGCCGAATTGAACTGTGGTCTGTCGTTGTTGAAATGACTCAACGAGCCAGTGAAGGTGGTGACGCAGTGGCGGCGGTGAAACTTACGCGAGTTGCACCTGTGACGTTAGGAAACCTGCTGTCGTCGATATTGATTTTTACCATCGCGATACTTGCCAGTCGCAACCTGCCGGGACTTCTGGAACTGGCGATTCTGCAGCGACTACCAATGGATCACGGCGGCCGCAACGCAATTACGACTCTTTGTCGCTATACGCTGATGCTGACAGGAGGGATTATCGCCTTCAATATGATCGGCATTAGCTGGGGCAGCGTGCAATGGCTTGTCGCCGCATTGACGGTCGGTCTGGGTTTTGGCTTGCAGGAAATCTTTGCCAACTTCGTGTCGGGCTTGATCATCCTGTTTGAACGACCGGTTCGAATCGGTGACGTGGTCACGATAGACGGCGTGACGGGAGCAGTCTCCCGCATTCAGATTCGCGCGACGACAATTACAGACTGGGATCGAAAAGAATACATCGTTCCAAACAGAGAGTTCGTGACAGGTAAGATTCTCAACTGGACATTATCGGACAAGACAAATCGTATCGTCATCAGAGTCGGCGTGGCCTATGGCACAGACACTGAGAACGCTTTGGCGATGCTCCAGCAGATCGCCGATGAGCACCCATTGGTTCTTAAAGATCCAGCTCCTGTGGTGGCATTCGAAGGCTTCGGCGACAGTTGCCTGGATCTGGTCGTGCGATGCTTTCTGCCGAATCTAGACAATCGATTGAAAGTCGTCACCCAGTTGCACACAACGATCGACCGAAAATTCAAAGAGGCCGGCATTGAAATCGCGTTTCCTCAGCGTGACGTTCATATTCGTTCGATGCCATCGCTATCGGGGACTGCCGCGAACCAGGCTGGATCAACTGCGCAGTTTGACGCTCATCCACAAAGTGCCGCCGATCAAACACGGCGTTCGGCTTAACAAGGGCTGAAAAGCCCATGCCCCCAAAGGAGCCTCCGGGCTCGTTGACATCAGCAGCTCACGTCGTTCGCTTCCGGTAAGGATGCACACACCACGCGAGC
The DNA here is from genome assembly GCA_031429275.1 of Planctomycetota bacterium. Taxonomy (GTDB): domain Bacteria; phylum Planctomycetota; class Planctomycetia; order Planctomycetales; family Planctomycetaceae; genus SXXK01. The sequence continues at coordinate 1,445 of JANOZG010000593.1, read as the reverse complement.
AAGACTACAGGATGCGCACCGCAGCCGGGCCGGAGACAGAGTAAAACTCGGGCCCGAGTTTCGAAATCGGAGCAAACTCGTTCCGACGAAGGGGCAACTTGAGCACAAAATGGCCGCATAATGCAAAAACGGGCTGGCGGAGGCTCTGAAATCTTGTGGGAGTCCGGAATTGCGGCAGTCTGGAAGATCGGACGGGTTTACATAAATTCGCAAACCCGATATATCTTCCGCACGATTCGTGGACCGGAGCGCAGCCTGCAATGGAGCAGGCAACCGGAAGAGTACCTCGAAGGACTGGCTGTGAATAGGAATTTCACGGTCGGTGTTTTGTTTCGCCGGAGGAAAACATCAGTGTCGATTGAAGAAAAAGTGATTGGTATCGTGAGCGACCAACTGGACGTTCCGAAAGAAGAAATTTCCCGCGACAGTTCGTTTGTCGATGATCTTAAAGCTGACTCTCTGGACATCGTGGAACTTGTGATGGCTCTGGAAGACGAATTTGACGTCAAAATCCCAGACGAAGATTATGACAAAATCAAGACTGTCGGTAATGCGATTACCTACATCGAAGGCAAGTCCTGATTTCGTTTTTGTGAGCTTCAGCTGAATTGCTGACCCGCTGAGAACATTTTCTGTACAGCACGGCGTTCTGCGCCGTGCTGTCAGGCTTTCTTTGTGAGTCCGGTCCTGATGCTTTTGCTGAGGTAGTTGTGAGTGTTTTTTTCGTCGCGAGCTGAACAATGTCACGTCGTCGAGTTGTAGTGACGGGTCTTGGCGTCGTCACTCCGCTTGGCTGCGATTTGGACGATGTTTGGGAAGCCGTGTGTGCCGGGCGAAGTGGCGTCGGGCTGATTCAACGCTTCGATTGCCGTGACTTCAAAGTTCGGTTTGGCGGCGAAATTCGGAATTTCAAGCCCAGCGATCATATCCATTTCGATGCCAAAGACGAACGACGCATCGATCGCTTCAGTCAGTTTGCTCTGATCGCTGCGGATAAAGCCATCCGTCAGTCTGGCATCGATTTTACAACCGGTGATTCGTATCGCTACGGAGTGTTGGTGGGCAGCGGTATCGGAGGTTTGGATGAAATCGAATCGCAGCATTCGATGTTGTTCGATCGTGGTCCGGATCGAATTTCTCCATTCATGATTCCCAAGCTGATTATCAACGCTGCCAGCGGAAACATTTCCGTTCGATGGGGACTTCGCGGTCCGAACACTGCCGTCTGCACGGCCTGCGCATCCGGAACGAATGCAATTGGTGATGCCTTTCGTATCATTCAAATGGGTGTTGCTGACCTGATGGTCGCCGGCGGTACTGAAGCAGGTCTTACTCCGATGGGAATTGCCGGCTTTGCACGAACCGGCGCTCTATCGACTCGCAATGATGCACCACAGCAGGCCAGTCGCCCGTTCGATCGTGATCGAGATGGATTTGTCCTTTCC
>JANOZG010000592.1:0-1910 GCA_031429275.1 Planctomycetota bacterium | reverse complement strand
TCTGCTGGCTCGGCGGCTGGTCGAACGCGGAGTGCCGTTTGTGGAGGTTTCGCTGACAAACTCCGGAAATGCGTTCAGCTGGGATACTCACACAGACAATTTTAATCAGGTGAAGTCTCTGTGCGATGTACTGGACCCGGCTTGGTGCGCGTTGATGAATGACCTTCGGGAGCGTGGATTGCTGGAAACAACAACGATCGTCTGGATGGGCGAATTCGGAAGGACTCCAGGGATTAACGAGTCCGGCGGACGAGACCATTTTCCCGTGGCATGGTCAACGGTGCTGGCGGGAGGCGGCCTGAAAGGAGGTCAGGTTGTGGGCGATACCGGGAAGGCCGGTGCAGAAGTTGTTGATCGGCCGGTGCAGGTGAAGGATTTCTATGCCACGATCTGTAAGGCCGTGGGCGTTGATCCGGCGAAGGAGAATATTTCGACGATTGGTCGACCGATCTCCATCGCGGAAGCAGGAGCGAGTCCGGTCACGGAAGTGTTGGCGGGATAGATTGAAATTGGCGAGCGGCTGGGCCTTAATATACTCAACAATTCATGAACAACATCGTCAGAAAACTCTTCGTCGTTCTGCTGGCAATGCTCGCCAGTCGATCGCTCTGCGCTCAGACGTCGGATCTGGTTGGTGCGGGAACGTCGAATGAATCCGACGCGGCCGGCTCGACGATGAAAGCGGCGGCGGCCGACGACGAATGGTCAAGTGCCTTTCTTCTCCTGGATGAACGTCCGCTGCATCTGCAGTTTCGAATCACCATCAACGGGGTGTCACTCAGTCAGGCTCGCGAAAATGGAGTTCAGGAACTCATCGCGAAGCTGGACTCGGATCAGGACGGGAAGCTCAGCCATGTCGAGTTTCAAAAATCACCACTGGTTCGAAAAGTCGCCCGTCCGAAGGCCGAAAAATTCCTGAAGACACTGGGTGCGCAGCCCGACCCTAAACCGGATGACATTCGATCGCAGTTCGTTCGCGTTGCTGGTGGCACGATGCTTTCGATTCGCGCGGACGGTTCCACGGCAAAAGACGACACGTCGATCTATGAATTGATCGATGCCGATGAGTCCGGATTGGTTGACGCGGATGAGCTCACTCGAGCGGAATTGCGGCTACGTCAGCGGGATTCGGATTATGACAATTGCGTCAGCTTTGAAGAGTTTCAGCCGACAGTGGTGAATCAGCAGTTGATCGTCGCCAGTCTGCCGGAAGAGGAACAGGCGAAGTCGGTTCTGTCGGAGATGATGATTCAGGCGCAGGCATCGCGTCAACTGCGTCCGGCACTGTTGAAGAAGTACGATCTGAACAAGGACAAGGCTCTGTCGGCAGGAGAACTTCACTGGCCCGTCGAGTTATATGATCGCCTGGATGGCAATCGCGATGGCGATCTGAATGTCTACGAATTGCAGAGCGCTGCGGAAGTCCCCTTCGACATTCAACTGACCGTCGAGCTGAATCCGAAGGACGACACGGTTTCCGCTCTTACAATCATGAAGACAGCCATGGATGCGACGGTTGAATCGAGTCGCAACGATACCGTTACTCTGAAGAACAGCAGTTTCACACTGATGCTCGTTTCGCGTAAAACCGATCCGATTGAAGCGGGCGTCACGAACGCCATGCAGGGTTTCAACGAGCTGGATACAGACGCCAACGGCTACATAGATACGACGGAGGCCATGCAGAAGATCCGCATGCAGCGAGGGCTGTTTGACATGATCGACACGGATCGGGACGGCAAAGTCTTCGGGCCGGAGATGAAGCAGTTTGTTGGTGTTGCCGGGATTCCTGTAGCATCGACCTGTCGGTTGAGTGTTTATGACACGGGGTTTGGCTTCTTCCAGATTCTAGATACGAACCACGATGGTCGCATCTCGGCTCGCGAAATGCGGGATGTCGGAGAGTCGTT
>JANOZG010000591.1:0-5544 GCA_031429275.1 Planctomycetota bacterium | reverse complement strand
CGTCGTTCCTGAAAGCATTGCACTGTCCACTGATGGCAAGACAGTCACGATTGTTGCGAAGCCAATCAAGGCTGGATTCGTTTACGAGATCGGAGTCACCGATGTTGCTTCGAAAGCAGAGTCACTTTGGCCCGCCGAGGGGTTTTATTCAATGAAAGTCATTCCAAAACCTTAGCAACGCAGCAAGGGACTTCAGTTCCGTCATGATCTATGCACTAGTGCCTGAGTACTTTTCCCCCTTTCCTGAAACGCTGTCAAGCATTTTTCTTAAGAGAATGACATGATCAAGATGTTTCAGGCCTGGGTTTGAAGTCGTGACGTTTGCTGTTGTCGTGTGTTTCGATACGCTTCACACTCCCTACGAATCAATGATCTTAAGATCGCTCGATCAACACATGTTCCATAGTCGCCTTTTGACCCGTGAAAGAACGCTACTTTCTCGGTGCGGAAAGCGACTATTCCTGCTCGAGCGATCCGTAAATGCCGAGGATCTCATGAACACCATTCGAATAGTCGTTATCGCCGTTTTCCTGGCGATTATTTCACGAGGCTCCGCTTCAGCTCAGACTCGTTCTGCTGGTCTGATGAACTTCAGCAGCGACGGAACGCTGGTGGCTTGTTCAAATCGCGACAGCGGTACGGTGACAATTTTCAGCTGGCCCGAAATGAAAGTCCAACACGAGGTCGCCGTTGGCTCGCATCCGGAAAGTGTGGCATGGATCGGCAAGTCGCATCAACTGGCCTGCTGCGTTTATAGTGATGACAATATAGCTATTTTGAATGCTGACAGTGGCAAGCTTGAACGTCGCATTGCTGTATTCGACGAACCCTACAGCGTCGTTAGCAACCGGGACGGCAGCAAACTGTACGCAACGCTCGAATTCCCCGGGCAGGTGGTTCAGATCGACGTGGCTGCCGGATCTGTTGTCGCATCGTGGCAAGCCGGTCAGATGACGCGAGGGCTGTCCATCAGCCGCGATGATAGTTTTCTTGTTGCCACGGAGTATCTCACTTCACGACTTGTGAAAATCGCTGCAGTTGACGGTACTGTCCAGCAAACATTCGATGGTGCATCGACCGACAATCTGGCTCGCCAGGTCGTTCTGGCACCCGACGATCAGAAAGCGTACTTCACTCACATCCGTTCGCGAGTCACTGCTTCGCACGGCAGTGGATCAATTTTCCCCTATGTCTCCATCGCGCGATTAACTGGTGAAAAGTCCGGCACGCGTTCGCGAGTTCCAATGGATTCGTTTCAAAACGTGCGAGTCACCGCAAATCCGTGGGACTGCGATTTATCCCCGGATGGCAAACGCTTATGCGTCGTGTTCGCCGGTACAAACGACATGTTTGTTGCTCGCATTGTCGGTGATGATTACGCAGAGTTGGAGTTTGAAAGAAGCGCCCGACTCGGAAACAACCCCCGCGCTGTGCGGTTTACGCCAGATGGTCGGTCGGTGCTGGTTTACAACGCGTTGGATTTTGAAGTCGTCGCTTTACAGATTCCCGACGGCAAAGAAATTGGTCGCGTTGAAGTGACAAAGTGCCCGCTGAGCGATGAATTGCTGCTGGGTAAGAAACTGTTCTACACAGCACTACAGCCGATGTCGGCCCGCAGCTGGATTTCCTGCGCAAGCTGTCATCCGGATGGTGATGCTGATGGTCGCACATGGCAGCAGCCCGAAGGACTTCGCAACACGCAACCACTGGCCGGTTTGTCATGGACTCATCCGGTTCACTGGTCTGCAGATCGCGATGAAGTTCAGGACTTCGAACACACGATCCAGGGAAAACTCATGCAGGGACAAGGTCTGCTGCAAGGACGGCTGCCTGATGCTCTAGGCGAACCATTCAGTGGCAAGAGTAAACCTCTGGACGCGCTGGCAGCCTACACAAACTCGCATAAGTATTCGCTGAGTCCCTTTGCAAAGTCGGGCCTGAGCGAATCCGCGAAACGTGGTCAACAGCTTTTCTTTTCCTCCGAAACAAAATGTGCGACGTGTCACTCCGGGCCGATCATGTCAGATTCGCAACCACGACCGACGGCTGAAATTTTTCGACATGACGTTGGCACAGGGCATGACGATCCGACCGAGTTAATGGAACCCAAATACGACACGCCAACGCTACTGGGACTCTATCGTTCTGCGCCCTATCTGCATCACGGTAAGGCAGCGACTTTGAAGGATGTACTGACAACGTTCAATTCGAAAGACCAACACGGCACAAAGAGTCATCTCGATGATTCGCAGATTGATGATCTGGTGGAATTTCTGAAAGCCCTGCCTTTCGAAGATCCTGAATCGGCCGCCAAGGCTGCTGGTTTGAAACAGGTGATCAAATGAACTTACCATCGCCTTCCGACCTCCGCGCCGCGCTCTCTGCGTTGTATCCCGATGCGTCGCAACTTGAACTTGCGATTCAGCAGCTGGCAAGTTCTGCGCCGCCAGAGTTGCCGCAAATTGACGGTGTTGACATCGACCTGCAGCGGCAAAGTCGCTGTGGTTTCCCGGAAGTCATCTTCGGCGAAGGTAAATCCACAAAGACGATTTTGAAAATCCTGCAGGCTCAGCAGCAGACGGGACAGGACAGCTTTGTCACGCGGGTTCGTCCGGATCAGGTCAAAACGATTCAGTCGGAATTTGAAAACGTCATCCGCAACGACACCGCGCGGACCATTCGTTTACATCAGCCGTGCGAGAATCCAGTCTCAAAGGGCGGCCCGGTCATTGTAATTACTGCCGGCAGCAGCGATCGCCACGTTGCGGAAGAGGCCATGGAAACCCTGCGTTGGATGCGTATTGACTGTGAATTGATCCAGGATGCCGGGGTCGCTGGGCCTCATCGCCTGTTGCGACACGTCGCGAAGCTTCAACAGGCGGCAGCAATTGTCTGCGTCGCCGGAATGGAAGCCGCATTGCCATCCGTTGTAGGTGGTTACGTGCCGTGCCCGGTGATCGGAGTTCCGACGTCTGTAGGTTACGGCGCGTCGTTGAATGGCATCACCGCCATGTTGTCGATGCTGACATGTTGCGCTTCGAACGTGGTTTCCGTCAACATCGACGCAGGCTTCAAAGGCGGCTATGTCGCAGGGTTGATCGCGTCGCGAATGGCAAATAGATCAGTCGATGAATGAATGAGGATTCTGATCACGAGTTGCATCAGCATTGCTTGTGTTTGATGTTGATTTTTTGGGTGTTCGGCACCAAATCGGATGCCCTGACTGGTCCTGGCGTTTTCGCGCGTCCTCAAGGATCGCATCAATATCACCGCCAAACTTTGCTGCCAGACGTTCACGAGTGCCGTGAATTTCTGCTATCGTCGTATCCACGTCAGTTTTCTGAATCATCTTCCACCATTTCCTCGGGCGTGCAAATGACTGGAATTGGAATACCCAAATCCTGCAGGACGTCATGAACCCTTGAAAGAATTCTGGCATTCGCGATGTGCCTGCAATTCCACGTCAGAAGGTAGTCTATCCGATGGTGAGCAACGATAGCGATATGAAGCGCATCGAAAAGAGCTTTTGGAGGCAAAATCGCTCGATACATTATTTCATTTGCAATTTTTGCTACTTCGGAGTCGGCAGGCAGCAAAGGAATGCCTTGTAGCAATGCCAGACGTTCTCCCGCAAGTTGAGGGTGACCGTCCGCAGCTTCGTCCAGCACGTATTGGGATGTTACCAGTTCGTAATTTACTCGTTCCGTGTTCCACCACTTATGAGTAAGCAGTTGGCGAGCGGCTGCCACGACCTGACCGCTGGGCCGCTGCCGAAGGTAACTCACGATTGATGTTTCGATATAGACGGCAGGCATATCTGACTACAGTGAAATTTCGACGGATATACATGATCCGCCCGACTATCGATTACAAAATACCTACGCCTTCGCCAACTGCTCCGCAGCCAGTTCCTTCAACGCACGTTTGTAATCCACTGGCATCACCTTGTGGAACTGCGTCAGAGACTTCTTCCAGTGGTCAAGAATGTTCTTTGCCACCGCTGAACCTGTAAGGCGATGATGATTTTCCACAAGCGTCTTCAGCTCCTGAACGTCCGCTTTGTCCGTCATCTTTTCGAGTTCCACCATGCCCAGATTGCAGTTCACAAGGAACTTGCCGTCAGGGTCGTAGACGTACGCCACACCGCCGGACATGCCAGCCGCAAAGTTGCGACCCGTTGGACCAAGCACGACCGCTCGACCACCGGTCATGTATTCCAGACCGTGATCGCCGCAGCCTTCGATGACTGCAGTCGCTCCGGAATTACGCACGCAGAATCGTTCCGCTGCGATGCCCCTGAAGTACGCTTCACCAGAGGTCGCTCCATACAACGCGACGTTTCCGATGATGATGTTATTTTCCGCTGCGAAATCGACTTCCTTTGGTGGATATACGATCAGGCGACCTCCCGACAGACCTTTGCCGGCGTAGTCGTTTGCATCGCCTTCGATTTCGATCGTCACACCGTGAGCCAGCCAGGCTCCGACGCTTTGCCCCGCCGAACCTCGGGCTTTGATATGAATCGTGTCCATCGGCAGGCCATTCACGCCGTGAGCACGACTGACTTCATTGCTCAGGATGGTACCGAATGCCCGATCGATGTTCTGAATCGTCGTATCGATGCGAACATGCTTCTTATCCTTCAGCGCCGGTTCACACTTCTTCAGCAGTTCCATGTCGCGGACGGAATCCAGCGAATGGTCCTGATCGATCGTGCAATAGGTCTGCACTTTCGCGTGTGGCTTCTTTGCAGGTGTCAGGATTGGCGACAGATCCAGATTGCGGGCCTTCCAGTGAGTCACACTGCTGTCGAGTTCCAGCATGTCCACTCGACCAACCATTTCATTGATCGTGCGGAATCCCAGTTCAGCCATGATCTCCCGAGTTTCCTCAGCGACCATAAACAGATAATTCACCACATGCTCCGGCTTGCCCTGGAACTTCTTCCGAAGAATCGGGTCCTGAGTCGCAATGCCCACCGGACAGGTATTCAGGTGACACTTTCGCATCATGATACAGCCCAGAGTAATCAACGGTGCTGTTGCGAAACCGTATTCTTCCGCGCCGAGCATCGTGGCCACGACAACGTCACGACCGGTCTTCAGCTGTCCGTCCGTTTGCAGACGAACACGGCTGCGAAGGTCGTTCATGACCAGCGTCTGATGAGTTTCCGCGATGCCCAGTTCCCACGGCAATCCAGCATGTTTGATGCTGGTGAGCGGAGAAGCGCCGGTGCCGCCTTCGAAACCAGAAATCAGAATGTTGTCCGAATGTCCCTTGGCAACACCCGACGCAATCGTGCCGACACCAACTTCGGAAACCAGCTTTACACTGATGCGAGCCCGGCGATTGGCATTTTTCAGGTCGAAGATCAACTGCGAAAGGTCTTCAATCGAATAAATGTCGTGATGCGGCGGAGGACTGATCAAGCCCACACCTGGAGTAGAAAGTCGAGTTGAGGCGATCGTCTTGTCGACTTTGTGACCCGGCAATTCACCGCCTTCGCCGGGTTTAGCTCCTTGAGCGATCTTGATCTGCAGTTCG
>JANOZG010000590.1:0-27007 GCA_031429275.1 Planctomycetota bacterium | reverse complement strand
GCTTAGTCCGGCCTACGCAAGTAGCAACACGAAAGTCTTATGTCCTTCGCCCTTCCAATCGCATTTACGCTCGCAGCCATCGCGCTGCCGATTGTGGCGTTGTACATTCTGAAAGTGCGTTTGCGCCGCGTCCCAGTTTCTACGAATCTGTTCTGGAAACAAATCTACGAGGAGAAACCGCCGAGATCGATCTGGCAGCACTTTCGGCACCTGATGTCGTTGCTGATACAGCTGTTGTTGCTGCTGCTAATCGTGCTCGCGATCGCCGATCCGTATTTTTCGTGGCAGGTTCTGCAAGCACGGCGGTTGGTGTTGGTGATCGATAACTCCGCCAGCATGAGGGCCACTGATGTGGCTCCATCGCGGCTGGAAGCGGCAAAGACTGCGGCACAAGAGATCGTCGATGGGCTGCGGTTTCGCGATGAAGTTGCCGTTGTGCTCGCGGGCAGCACGCCGGAAGTCATCGTCGGCATGTCGGGACACGCGCCGACGTTGCGAGACGCGATCAATGGAATCACGTTCTCTGATAACGCGACCCAGCTTTCGGCTGCAATTCAACTTGGGAGAGAACTCGTTGGCGAGCATCCACATGGACAGGTTGTGGTACTGACGGATGGTGCTGTTGATTTTTCTTGGCGAGCGGGGGACATCAGTCCCTCGGTAAACCCCGTTACTGAAGATTTGGCGCAAGAGGATCAAGAACGCGACGAACCGTACCAAGGGACTGACGTCCCCCGCGCGTTGGAGCTGTCCGTCGAATATCGTCTGTTCGCCACCGATGCCTCTAACGTTGGTATTACTCAGCTGCAGGTGCGCCGAAGTTTGATTGATCCGCTTGGCTATGAGATCCTTGCATCCGTTCGCAATGCATCGCCGAATCCTGTGTCGTGTCGTCTTGAATTATCGCTCGATGATGTCCCTGTCGATGTGATTCCGCTGAATCTCAAACCAGAGGAGCTCTGGAGCCGCTCAATTGAAAAAACATCGCTGGAGGGCGGACGTCTGCACGGCACATTGACGCAGATTCGAAGCGAAGCAGACTCCATTGAGACAAAATCAGCCGTGGCAAAGACAGCGAGCGCGGATTCCAGTGTCCTTGATCACCTTGCCACAGACAATTCCGCATGGGCTCTTCTCCCTGGCCGTAAGGCTCAACGCGTGCTGGTTGTGACTCAGGGGAACTGGTTCCTGCAGAAAGTCTTCGAAGCCAATCCGCTGGTTGAGGTCACGGTCAGCAAAGAGTTTCCGCAAGCGTGGCCGACCGATTCCATCATTGTGCTGCACGGCAACGTGCCGCAGGTATTGCCAGCTGGCAATGTCTTTGTTGTTGATCCGATCGGCAGTTGCGACCAATGGATTCAGGGGGAACCGATGGAGAATCCCATCATCACCGAACAGGATAAAACGTCGCCGTTGATGAATCATATTCGTCTCGACAACGTGATGATGCCCGAAGCAAAGCAGTTGCAGTTTACGAATCCGCCACATTCACTGGCCAAAACGTTGTCGGGCGAATTCGTCTATGCAGAAGTCAAACGCACCAATGGAAAATGCCTTGTACTTAGTGTCAATCTGGACCGCAGCGACCTGGCATTCCGCACGGCCTTTCCAATTATGGTCGCTAACTCGCTCGGCTGGTTCTCTGGATCAACGGGCGAACTGCAACCGTCACTGGCTACTGGTGCCGTCACAACCGTGTCAATTGAAGACGCGATCTCAGCCGATGACGTCGTTCAACTTGTGGCCCCGGACGGTACGCGTTCTTCTGTTGTCATCACAAGTGCTGTTGCCGTGATGCCGTCCGCAACGACGACGACACCTGCTGTCGCTGATTCTTCAACGTTCACCGCGACGATCGGTCCGTTGAATGAAGTTGGTGTCTGGTCCGTGCAACGCGGAACTCAAAGCAACGGTCAGCAATCCGCCGGTGCTGAATCGCAAGCTATGGCCGAGGCAAAGACACTCACCGAAATTGCCGTCAATCTTGCCAGTGCTCGCGAAACCGATCTGAGACCATTGCAGCAACTTGTCGAATCATCGCAAACGCTGGTCTCTGCGGCTGGATGGTTCAGTCGTCCGTTTTGGTACTATCTGATTCTTTTCGCCTGCATTTTGACGACCATCGAGTGGATTCTCTATCAGCGGAGACTGATTTCGTAATGCTGCCATTCGAATTCACTCGCCCGATACTGTTGATACTGATCGTGCCGATCGCTTTCGTGCTGGGCATCTGGTTCGTTCGCAGTCTCACAGACTTCCCCAAGCCACAGCGGATCGCATCTTTAGTCACGCGAGCAATCATGGGACTGCTGCTCGTGCTGTCGCTCGCGGGACTGACATGGTTACATCGCACGCACGAAAAATTTGTGCTGTTTCTGGTGGATCAGAGTCTCAGCGTGGGTGAAAATGCTGAGACTTCCGCCAACGATTTTTTGAAACAGGTTGTCGAGAAAAAGGGCGACGATCGTGTCGCCTATATGCCGTTCGCCGCGTCGATCGGGAACGTGCAGGATGAGGCTGTCGTATTTGGCTCGATGCCATCAATTCTTGGGAAGGTGCGGGATTCGGCGGATGGAACTGAGGCGACTGCTCGGAGGGCTGACGCCCTGCCGCTCACCGAGAAAGACAACGCCAAACGGGACGGCACAAATCTGGCTGCGGCCATTGAAGCGGCTGCTGGCTATATGCCGCCCGGCTATGTGCCACACATCGTTGTGCTGACAGACGGCAATCAAACCGAAGGCAACGCCATCGCCGCAGCATCTCGAAGCCGAGTTCCAGTCACGACAATTCCTCTGCCAACTCGAGCCGAACCGGAAGTTCAGGTTTCCGAAGTTAATGTTCCGGCAGAAGTTCGCGAAGGTGAGCCGTTCTTCGTGGATGTCACGATTCACTCAAATCACGATGACGAAGGTCTTGTCGAAGTGTATCGCGGCGATCACAAAGTCATCAGTGAAACTCGACCGTTGAAAACTGGCGAAAACAAGTTTCGTTTTCAGCAGTCTATCGAACGCGATCGCATGGCGGCCTTCAAGGTACGTTTGTCGGGATTGAAGAGCGACACGTTGCTCGACAACAACGCGGATTCGGGACTTGTGTATGCCGCCGGAAAGCCGCGAGTCCTTATCATCGAAAGCGATCCGAATCTCATTCGCGAACTGGCTTACGCTCTGGAAGACGAAGGAATTCAGGTTGATGTTCGTCCGCCACAGGGCATGCCTGACACACTCGCAGGACTTCAAAATTACGAACTGCTGATGCTGTCGAATGTTCCGGCCACCGCGTTGTCGCAGCAGCAGATGGAGATCGCTCGCACGTACGTGCAGGAACTCGGCGGCGGCTTCATTATGCTCGGCGGCGAACAGTCGTTCGGTCTCGGCGGATACTACAAAAGCACGCTGGAAGAAATTCTGCCCGTTCGCAGTGACTTCGAAAAGGAAAAAGAGAAACCGTCGCTCGGTATGATAATCGTGATCGACCGCTCCGGTTCCATGGACGGCGATCCGTTGGAAATGGCGAAAACGGCCGCCCGTTCGGCAGTCGAATTGCTCGGCAATCGCGATCAGGTCGCAGTGCTGGCATTCGATGATCAGACGTATGTGATCAGCGAAATGCAATCAGCCAGCAATAAGGGTAAGGTCAGTGACGAGATCGCTCGAATCGAATCCGGCGGAGGGACGAGTATGTATCCGTCGATGGAAATGGCCTTCGAAATCCTCAATTCGACTTCAGCCAAGCTGAAACACGTCATCATGCTCACCGACGGCGTATCAAATTCCGGCGACTTCGAAGGCATGGCGCAGCAGATGGCCTCGGCGAAGATGACGGTATCAACGGTGGCACTGGGCGGTGCAGATACGGAATTACTTGAATCGATCGCTCGAGCGGGCAAGGGGCGTTATTACCTTGCCGAAGATCCGTCGCAGGTGCCGCAGATTTTTGCAAAGGAAACTGTGACCGCCAGCAAGTCAGCGATCGACGAGCAACCGTTCGTCCCGCAGGTTGTGCGTGCGACTCATGCGTTGAAGGAAATTGATCTTGAATCCGCGCCATTTCTTCTCGGCTATGTCATGACTCGCCCGAAGCCAACCTGCGAAGTTATCCTTGCCACAGAAAAAGGCGATCCGTTGCTGGCATGGTGGCGTTATGGCCTTGGCATGACGGCGGCGTTCACGTCCGACGCGAAAAGCCGCTGGGCAGCAGAGTGGCTGACGTGGCCAGGCTATGGGAAATTCTGGACACAAGTCGTGCGTCAGACGATGCGAAAGAGCGACACACGCGGCATCCAGGTCGCTGTTGTACGGAATGGCAAGCAGACGAACATCTCTGTCGATGCTGTGAATGAACTCGGGCAGTTTCTGAACAATTCCGAAGTCGAGCTCACGGTGATCAACCCACAGTTGCGGCGCGAAAAATCGCTGATGAAACAAACAGCTCCGGGCCGGTATAACGCCGATTTCACGACGCTGCAATCTGGTGCCTACAACATGGAAATCGCGCTGAAGCAGGGAGACCAGGTCGTCTATCGCCAGTCACGCGGACTGATCGTGGGCTACAGCGACGAGCTCCGCATCCAGCCCACAAATGAAGCCTTGTTGAAAGAAGTTGCCAGCATTTCAGGAGGCCAGTTTAATCCGGCACCAGAAAAGATCTTCGAACCAACAACCGACACTGCGACGCGTCCCACACCGCTCTGGCCATGGCTGCTGACGTTCGCGGCGTTTCTGTTGATCGTCGACGTTGCACTGCGAAGAATCGACGTTGCCGTGCACTTGCCAATGCGCTTAAATTGAGCCTGAGGCGATGGTGCTCTGTCAAGGCTCATTTTCGGAGTACGACGGACTTCCAGTCCGTCGATAAAGGGTTTCGCCGACGGACTGGAAGTCCGTCGTACAAATACAACTCAACCCCAATTCTAAAGGTTGACCAAGCACGAACCGATTTCTTGTTACACGATTCGGCTCGCGCCTCAGGCTCATGTGATTTGTGCCATGGTTGATCTCGCGCTCTACTTGCCAGGTGCCAGCTCAATCTGCCACAGCGGCTGCCTTTCGCCTTCGCTGTTGAGAAGCAAAGAACTGCCGTCGGTTGTGAAGCAAACGGATTCGCCTTGTTTGCGGTTTGGCAGCTTTAGAGTCGTCAGTGCGTGGATACTGGCGTCGGCCCAGGTGTCTTTCTTCGGATCGTTGCGCGTCAGCATGACGCCACCAAACATATTGACGATGGCGAGTCGTCGTCCATCCGGTGACAAATCCATTGCTGTCGCAAACGTGGCACTGATCGAACTAACATGTTCAGCTTTCGAGATCTCTTCACCCTGAGTTAAGTTCAGCGGCAACGAATACATCGCGCACGTCGTCGGGGCTGATTTCGTCACTAGCAGAATTGTGTTTGTCGCTGTATCGACCGCCAGACTTTCACAATCGGCTGGTGCGTCGGGGAATTGAAAACTGATCGTACGGAACACCTCTATTGAAACCTCAAGCGGCTTCACCGCTGATTCGCTGGGTTTCAACTTTGGCTCTTTCAGAAGCAGCAGCTGACACGTTGGAGATGTCACACTGCGCTTGCGGGCGTTGTCTCCAATGTCGCCGACGAGCAGCCACGATTCACCATTCATTTCGAATGAACAAACATCTTCCCAGTCGAATGCTGTGACTCCATTGACGTTCACAATTCCGATCGTGACACCGTCCAAACCAACCAAAAACAATCGCGGCGTATCGCCAGAATCGTTGTGCATCCACACCGCGTTCTCTATCGTGCGGCATGCTGCGAGACCACTTGCCTCCAGGATCAGCGGGTCCTGAACCTTGCAAAGTTCTTTGGCGATGTTGGTCGGTTCATCACTGCAACAGAAAGTGCAGCAGGCTGTCACTACCATGAAACACTGGAAACAAATTCTGAATTTCATAGATGCCTCAAGAGCTCTCAATTTCACTGGAAGGGATTTGGCGGAAAGAACAGATTCCAGCGAGCCGAGCGGTGTCTGCTTTTTGGGTACTCCTGTATCCCGTGTGCAGTACCGGCAAGGTGCCGCAAGCCGCTCGCCAATTCTTTCATCCACGGCCGCGCGGAACTATAATCGGCGATCGATGCCGCCTGAAGGTTACCAGTTTTGCCTATTCCTCGCATGCAGTGGCGAATTCAGGAATCCACGTCAAACTACATGGGGCAAGTTCGGCACCGGTCTTGACCGCATTTCAGAACACATGAACAATCCGGGGTTTTGGGGCGATCAGGGCGAAGTGTGTTGGAGTTGCTGGTTTGCCTCGTCAAAACAATTCCAAATTATGCTACGGCATTTTCGATGTGTCGCAGTGTTTCAATCAGATTTCAACAGGTTAGAAACTGCCCCTTGAGGCAGAACGGACTCTTTTCATGACAGAACCAGTTCCATCTGAAGAAAATCTGAAAAAAGTTCGGGAACGCGTGATGCAGTTAGCGCGCGAAATCGAACAAATGTCCGGCCAGGAACTTCCGCCGCCGATGTACTTTCAGGAATTCCTGACACGCGTCGTCACCGCCGTCGGCGCTCGCGCGGGCGTGGTTTGGTTGCTTGACGAATCCGGTCGATTGAACCTGATCGCTCAAATGAACCTTGAGCAAACTGGCCTGCGCGAAATACCCGGCGCATTGGGGCTGAATGAAAAGTTATTAATTGATGTGATGCAAACTGGTGAGGCACGCACGCTGACTCACGGCGGTGAGGCAAAGCTTCCGACTGAGCACGTTCTGGTTCTGTCAGCGCTGTCGAAAGAAAAGAAGTGCGTTGGAGTTGTCGAACTATTTCAACGGCCCGATGTGCCTGTTAAAGCACAATCCGGATACATGCAGTTTCTGGAGCAAATGTGCGGCTACGCTTCACGATTTCTTGAAGGTCGACGTCGCAACCCGGTCGACTCAGCCGATCTGAAGAACCAGTTCTGGACTGACTTTGAACAGTTCTCACTGCGACTTCAGCGTTCCCTAAATGAAGAGGAAGTTGCCGACGCCGCAGCCAGCGACAGTCGCGCTTTGTTGGGTTGCGACCGTGTAAGTGTCGCGATTCGCAAGGGACGAAGTTTTCAGATTCGCGCTGTCAGTGGTCAGAGCAGTGTGAATGCGCGGGCGAATTTGATTGTCGCGATGCAGAAGCTGTCGCGACGTGTGATTGAAATGGGTGAGACACTCATTTACACCGGCAAGGTCGAAGGCTTATCACCTCAGGTTGAAGAACCGCTGGCGGCGTTTGTTCAGGAAAGCGGTTCCCGCATGGTTATGCTGGTACCGATGTTCGAAAACGAAGAGTTGGTTCGTAAGCAGGGCGAAGAAGAAGACCGGGAACGCCGTAAAAAACGCCCGAAAGCCACGGGCTGTATGGTGATTGAACAGATCGCTGAATCTGAGCCGTTGCCGCAATTGGAACAGCGAGCCGAATTGGTTGCGGATCACGTCGGGGCTGCCTTGTGGAATTCTCGCCAGCACGGCCGCATTTTTGGTTTGAGTTTGTGGAAGCTCATTGGCAAGGGAATGGAATGGTTTCGAGGTCGCAAGCTGGCGATCTCGGCTGCCGTGTTACTAGGCGTGGCCGCACTCGTCGCAGTCATGACATTTTACAAGCTGGAATATCCGGTCAAGGCCGAAGGTAAATGGATGCCGGTCGAACAGACAGCGGTATTCGCCCCTTACGACGGCACGATTACGCGTGAAGGGATACTTATTCCAAAAGATCAGCTGGTGAAGAAAGGGCAAATACTGATTGTGCTTGAAAATCGTGAGTTGGAGGGTCAGATCGACGAAGCGAAGGCGGCAGTTGAAAAACAAGAGAACACCCGGCTGGCGAAAGTGGACGAAATCGACACTGCCGAATTGAATCTGCGAAATGAAGAAGAAAATCAACGAGGCAGCGCAGCGGCTACCGTAAAGCGATTGCAGGTTGAGAAACAGAGAATTCTGGGCGACATGAAAATCGCGCAGCAGCAGTTGGACCAACTGGAAAAACGCAAAGAAGAAAAGCTCAAAATTGTCGCGACGGCGGATGGACGCATTCCTGATTTTCAATTGCGCCAATTGCTCGAAGATCGTCCAGTCCATGCAGGCGATCATTTGTTTGACATCATGAACGATGGCGAAGGCAGCCAATGGCATATGGAGTTGCTGGTCGAAGAAAAACGCATGGGGCATATCCTGCGCGCCCAACGAGACCGAGTCGCAGAAGGAAAGTCCGCCGAACTGGAAGGTGAATTCAAGCTCGCATCACAGCCAGAGAAGGAATTCAAATGTCACCTAACGAAAGTCGCCACACGTTCCACGACTGATACAGAGATGGGCACCGCATTCGAATTGACAGCTGAGGCTGATCCGGAACAAGAGCTTCCGCCTCAAAGAATCGGTGTTGAAGTCACAGTGCATTTGTATTGCGGCAAAACATCTTTGGCGTATTGGTGCTTTGGTGATGTCGTTGAATTTGTTCAAAAATATGTCTGGCTTTGAGTGACGATCCGAAAAGGGGTTTGACCCTTTTTGGATGACCTTTGAGCGATAAATGATTTCACAATGCTGGCTCGGCGACTGACACAATCCGGAATCGAACAGTTTGAAGCGTTTGTTGCTTCAATCCGGCAGCATCCGACGGCTGATGCTCCGTTGGATTTGCTGACAGACACCGGCACATCCGAACCAATTGACGTTGAGATCGAAGCGGAAGTGCGTCGATTCCGTTCCCGTCTGGAGATTGCAGAACACCTTGCGCGAATGCTTCGGATCGATTCATCCGCGATGCGTACCGACCCAGGATTCTGGTGCTGGTTGTCTTTGTATTGGTTTGAATCACTTTGTCCGGTCGTCAAGGATCGCTGGAATCCCGGCAATATCTTTCACTGGATTGTGGATCTGGAGGACCCTCGAAAAACCTGTCGTCACATTCTGGCGGGGCCATTTCAGATTTTTCGGGCGCATCGCGACGATCCAAGGCGAGCGATGTCGTTGCTGTGTGGCGCACCAAGTCAGCCCGGGCCGTTGGTGCCACTGATTGCATCGCGCCCGTCGCTCGTGACCTGTAACGCTGTGGTAGGTGTGGCGACCAGACTCTATTACGACGCCGCGCATGGCCGAAATCGTCCCGGTTTGAGTGCCAAGAGCCCAGGCAGTCCACGGCGTTTCGCTGATGTACTCAGTCAACTCGATCTGACATGGGATCTGCATTCGTTGTCCGTTGAGCAACTGCTGGAGCTGTTGCCGTCGGAATTCGATGAATTCCATCGCAGCAATGCAAAACGCCAGTTGCCGTTGATAGATTGAGTGCATTCGATCGATCTGACCAGATTCTCGTGATTCTCGTTCCGAAGGTCCTGCCTCGGAACGGACTGTGCGGAGGCTCCTGCCTCGCCTGAAGGCCAGCGGAGGCAGGAGCCTCCTGCCAGTGCGTTCCATGGCTGGAGCCCTGGAACGAGCACCGAAGAACTCTTGCGCGAAAGCGAGTTCGGAGATCTCGTCAAATTCCTTGCAATCGATTCCCCGGACTGGCGGGTTGCGTATTTTCCGTTCGCTGTTGGCAACGTTGCACGCCACGTTGAACTAAGGTTTTGCGGGAGGTCTCGCTATTATGGAAAACGCTAATCGAATTCTTTCCGGTGTCGTCTTCGGCGTCATCGCATTGGTAGTCTTGTTTTTTCGGCCTGAAAAAGGGCCACCGCCACACGATGGCTGGTTTGAGAAAGCCGTGCTCGAAAGTTCGCATCCGGTCGTTGTGAAATTCGGGGCCGAATGGTGCGGACCTTGCCGAGGCATGGATGAAGCCATAGGCATCCTTCGACCAAAACTCAGCCCGAATGTCAGCTTTTACATTGTCGATATCGACAAGAAGCCCGAGCTATTTCAGCACTATGGATCAGGCAGCGGAATTCCGCAGGTCATGATTTTTGAACAAGGGAAAGTCGTCGCGAGTCAACGTGGATTTGGCAGCACGGAGCAACTGGAAACCTGGATCAAGAAGAATATCTGAGTACACGAAAAACAAAGACACATCGCGCGGACTGGATTCGCAGAATAAGTTGATTCGCACACACGCGTCGCAGGGAATGATCACCATGAATGTTCGTACGACTTCATTGAGCTGCCAGAAATGTGGCGGAGCTCTCGCCTGTACCGATAACCAACATGCCTACCGATGTGAATATTGCTGCCAGCTCTCAATTCTTTCCGACGGGCCTCTGCTTGTTGACGGCATCCAGCCAGTGGATGAACAGGTCGAATCCGCTTGTCCCACGTGTTGCAACTGGCTCCATACGGCTCAGTTGGATGGAAGGCCAGTTCTGTATTGCCGGTGTTGCTATGGAATGCTTGTGCGCCGCGATCATTTCGGTGCGATTGTGAATGAACGTCGCTCAAAACGCGCTGATCGCGAACAGGAAATCTGTCGCCCGATTGATTCATCAGCACTTCGGCGACGTCTGCGCTGTCCGGCATGTGAAGGAAACATGGAAGCTCATCCCTACTATGGGCCGGGAAATGTGGTCATCGATTCCTGCGACGACTGTGGATACGTTTGGCTGGATCATGGAGAGCTTTCCAGAGTTGAACGTGCCGCTGGAGGTCGAGAACCTGTCTCCATGAATTTGCCTGTCGACACAGCTGAATTCTCCAGTGTGAGTCCCGCTCAAGAGTCGACAGAACGCCATCCGATCGCCTTGTTAGCCGACTTTCTGTTCTGACAGATGCCGAGTTTTAGATTTGACGGATTGCCATTCGCATCGAGCGCCGCATAGAATTGAAAAGAGTTCTGCCGCTCACTGTTGGAAATCCCACCATGCATCGCCATCACTTCAGTTTTCTTGCCCTGCCCTGCGCGGTGCTTGTCGCAGCGTTTCTGCACGGAGCAGTGTTGGCTCAAAACAACGGCGGCAATCAAGGTGGCGGAGGAGGTAACGGTAACGGCGGCGTCGGCGGAATTAAGATTGACGCAAACGGACTGGTTGATAAAGCCGTAACATCGACGATCAATAGTCGCGAACTGCAAAAACGACTCGATAACCTGGCGGCAAAGAGCCTGCCTGCGGAACTGAATCAGGTAACTCAACTGCGTAAGGTGTCGCTGCGCGGTCTGGATATCGAAATTGATCGATTGCTGTCATCCGGGCAGCCGTTGCCAGCTTCCATTTTGAATTTGGCCGGATTGACGCAGGTCGATTTCGTTTTCATTTCCCATGAGCTTCAAGACGTCATTATCGCCGGTCCGGCGGAAGGTTTCGCGACACTCCCCGATGGTCGAGTTGTCGGGACGAAAAGCCATCGCCCGGTTCTGGTTCTGGATGACCTGCTCGTCGCCTTGCGGACTTCGAATGATCGCGTGACTTTTGGTTGTTCGTTTGATCCAGATCAAGGACGTTTGGCGAGGACACAACAGTTGTTGCGTCAGAATACAACGGCTTCCAGTGCGGCGAACGCTCAAAAAGGATTTCTGGAAATCGGCGGCGTGCTGGGGAATTGGAATGTCTCCGTTTTTGGTGTTCCCGAATTCAGCCACATGGCCGCTTCGCTTGTAGAAGCCGATTACGCTTTGAAACGATTGACAACAGGTGACGAAAATCCGCAAGTGCGTGGTTTTAAAAGTTATCTGAGTCTGATGCGTCCGAATGCTGATTCCATGCGGCGTTGGTGGTACTCGCCAAAATATGATGCGATCGAAACGAACGCCGAACAGACTGTCTGGCGGCTGAGCGGTCCGCGACTTCAGGTGAGCGCTCAGGATGAAATTGTTGACGCGGATGGAAATCGTCAGGATGCGGCGGCCACTCACGTCAGCCTCGAAAAATACGCACAGCAGTTTACGGAGAAGATTCCGGCTCTCGCAGAAAAAGTCGCAGCGATCGCACAGTTGCAGAATGTTGTGGATCTACTGTTGTGCGCGGCGATTGTTGAACACGCTCGCAGCGAAAATGGACTGAACTGGCAGCCAATTGCATTTAACGATGAACAACGATTGCCGCTGCATGAATTTGGAATTCCGAAAGACACGCCTTCGATCGTGAAGGTTCGAATGGCGGGCGAGCGGACAGTTTTGGGGCTAATTGCAGGCGGTGTTACTGTTACGCCTCGCAGAATTCTCGCGGACGCAAAAACGACGGCAGACGGGGATGGTCTTGCTCTCCCGGTCCGCACGAATAACAATTCTTCGTGGTGGTGGGATTGATTGAGGCGAGCGGCAGGAACAGATTTACCTGCCCCAATTGCCTTGAGCCTGAGACGCTGGCCGATTCGAGAGCAAGAATCGGTCAGTGCCTCAGGCGTAGCTGGTATGTTTCCTTCTGCCGGTCGCTAGCTGGACCGCAGTTTCAAGAATTCAGGGTCAGATGGAATTATTCAGGAAAGGACGGGACGGCATGACAAGAATCCTAAGCCGCGGCCTCAACGTGTTTTCAGTCTTTATTTTTTTGTTGTTGTTAGTCGCTAGCTCGGGCAATGTTGCAAAATCTCAGGACGAGCCTGTCAATCCTTTTCCACAAGCGATTGCTGTGCCGGATGGAATTCTGGACGGCGGAACGGAATGGCTGAATACTTCTCAGCCGATCGACATGAAGGATCTGAAGGGCAAGATTGTTATCCTGGATTTTTGGACATATTGCTGCATCAACTGCATGCACATCCTTCCGGATCTGGCGTTTCTGGAAGAAAAATATGCCAATCAGATCGTCGTCATTGGAGTTCATTCGGCAAAATTCAACAATGAAAAAGATTCCAGGAACATTCGCAATGCCATCGTGCGTTACGAGATCAAACATCCTGTCGTGAATGACAGTGAAATGGTTCTTTGGCGAAAGTTTGGGACGCAAGCGTGGCCAACGGTTGCAATTGTCGATCCCGAAGGCAAGTTCGTGGGTGCGCAGAGCGGTGAAGGTCATCGAGACTTGCTTGATGCGGTCATCACACAGTTGATCAAGTACCATCGTGCGAATGGAACGCTCGACGAAACACCGCTGGTATTTGAATCTGAAGCGAGCAAAATTCAGCCGACGGCTTTGAGATACCCCGGCAAAGTTCTGGCAGATGAAGCGTCAAACCGTGTTTTTATTTCCGACAGCAATCACAATCGTATCGTCGTTGCGTCTATGTCTGGCGAATTACTGGACATCATCGGCAACGGTCGGATTGGTACCGCGGACGGCACGTATGACGTAGCCGAATTCAACCGACCGCAGGGAATGGTATTGGTAGGAAATACCTTGTATGTCGCAGATACAGAGAACCATATGCTTCGCAGTATCGATCTGGACGCAAAGTCTGTTTCAACATTGGCTGGTACGGGCAGGCAGGGTTCACTCGGTTTTGTCAGCGCGAAGCTCAGGCAGGCGGCACTCAATAGTCCATGGTCCATCGCTCACGTTGACGGAACTTTATACATCGCAATGGCGGGACCGCATCAGGTTTGGTCACATACTTTAGGTGGTGAATCAATCAGTGTTTACGCTGGAACTGGGCGTGAAGATGTGACCAACGGGCCATTGACAACCTGTGCTTTCGCACAGCCGTCGGAAATTGTGCCAAGCAGAGATGGTAAGTCTCTCTATCTTGTGGACAGCGAAGGCTCGGCTGTTCGGAAGCTGCCGGTCGGTGGTAAAGGGCGAGTCACAACAATTGCGGGGACTTCGGAGTTACCTCGCGGCCAATCTCTGTTTGCGTTTGGGTTTGAAGATGGTGTCGGTTCGCAGGCTCGCTTTCAGCATCCTCTTGGGATCGCAGTTTACGAAGACTCTCTTATTGTGGCTGATTCCTACAATCATGCCTTGCGACAGATTGAAAAATCATCCAATAAGGTCAAGACGTTGGCAGGAAGCGGCACTTCTGGAAATTCACTGGAGCCACTGTTGCTGGATGAACCAGGAGGACTTTCGGTCGCAGCCTCTTCTCTGTATATCGCGGACACGAATAACCACCGAATCGTGATTATGGATTTGAATACGAAAGCATCTCGCGTCTTTGAAGTGACCGGCCTGACTCCGCCAACGCCTCCTAAAGCGACTGAAGTTCGCGACACGTCGGATGCCATGGCGATTGATGCAAAGACTCTTGCGGCTGGTAAGCAAGTGTCAGTGAAAGTGGACCTGACAATTCCGGCCGGCTATAAACTTAACGAACTTGCTCCCGTGACATGGGAAGTCTTTACAGAGACTGAGCAGGTAGTTTTTCCTGCGGAGGTACTTGGCGAACGTAACGAAGCGGCCGTGGCAGAGAATGTCGCATCGTTTGATGTTCCGATGACGGGCGAATCTGCAACGGCAACGGTCTATGTTCGCGTCTCCTATGGCTATTGCGGTATGGAGAAGAATGCACTCTGTCGTCAGGCAAATGCAACGTGGCAGATTCCTGTCACGACAGCCTCTGACGCTACCGAGAGCACGTTAAGTCTGTCATTTCCTGCGGCTCCGTAGCCATTCGAAATGGCCACGGAGATTTGGTGTGGACGATCGATGCGTCGTGTCATTACGCCCAGACTGTGTGGTTCAACGCAAGGAAAACCGTCGATTGTAACTCAGTCAGCAGACAGCTGCGGTCTATCGCTTCGCTACAGAAAATGCATATTCCATTAACACCGCGTCGCTTTCATTCAGATAGTCTGCCGCTGACTGTGTACTAGCCACGCCGAAGCCAACTTCCTCCAGCCATTCTGTTGGTTTGTCAGATCCAAAAATGAATGCTTCACCCAGTGAATCCATACCTTCCAGAAATCGTTTGATGTGCAAGTTGTTCGTACGGCCGGTGACCACTGTATTACTGACAAAATCGGACCACACGCAGCTGAGTGGATTATGCATCAGCTCAAGGAACGACTTAAAGATGCGTCGGTTTTCAGCTGCCGAAAAATACATTGAGCAGCCTTCAAACACGATGACTGTCGGCAAAGTTGCATCGAATTTCGCATGCTGACCAACCACCTGGGCCAAATCATCCGTTTTGAAATTGGCACTCAGCAGGAATCTGCGATCGGAGAATTCCTCAGGAAGGAATTTTGTGACACGCTCCCTCTCGGCAATCATCTCCGGAAGATCCACTTCGAAGAAATTGACGTCGGGTAGAGAAGCAGCATGACGAATTGATCGCATATCGAGTCCGGCACCAGCCAGAACGACCTGTCGCAGATCGGGAACTTGTTGAATCAATTCATCAATGTGCTGCGACCGCGTCAGCACCATGTCCTTCAGTTGCGGAAGAATCTCGTTGAGATGATTGGCGAGAAGTTCACCGTGAGGTCCAGCCACTTGATTTGCGTGCGGGCAATGTGAATGAATTCTTGGATGAGAAGTTCTTTGAGCACGGATGCCTGCAATCATACGGGCAGAGGCTTTGAGCTTATGGCTGAACAATGCAGATCGTGATGGGTTTTCGCTGGCTGGATTTAATTGAATCGTCGGCTGTGCAAAATACTTCATTTCCGCTTCAGCGACCAAATCTCCATTGGAATAAAATCGAACCTGCAAAGACGCCAGCACGCGGCTACCACGGAAATATCGATTGCGAATCTCTTCTGCATGCACCGGATCGATTTCGCAAACTCCGGTAAGATGGCCGGTGCTGGGATTTTTGTATTTCACATTCATGCCAGCCAGCCACATTGACGCTGAGTCATCACTTCGACATGGGTGAATACCGGCAAGAGGGACGCCTCGGAGAAGTGTTGCTAATGCCAGACCGCCAGTATAGTCCGCCGACAACGATACCAGTGCCGCCTGATGAGTTCCGTGCTGGTTTGTTGTCGCTTTATTCAGCGGAAGCATCGTTTCGCTGTAGCCGTCTTCAACCTTGGTGATTTTCCAGTCCGACTGTTCAAGTACTGGTACCGAGCTTCTTAGCAGTGAAGTCATCAATTCCGGATTCATGCGTGCCTGATAGTCTTCTTCCCATGAAATCTCGGACCAGTGCAAAGTCTGTTGAGTCATTCAGGTTCATCCCTAGATGCGAACGATTGGAGGAATTGATCGGTTCGCAGCATAAGGGTGATTTTTTGCAACGCAAGAATACAACGCGAACAAAATTTCGAATTGACGTGAGACGCACGTCAACTGTCGTCTTCAGGGTAGGATGTTGCTCCATGTAAGTGGACATAGTGAATAGGATATCGCTCCAGGTGCGGGTGGCCTGTCGGATGCTCTGGGTAAGTTTTGCGGTCAAACCTGTAGTTTAATCAGGTAAGCATTCGCGACTGCGGCAGCTGATACTTTTATTACATCTGTGACGGGGCGCGAAAAAAAATTCGCTACCGGCGCTCATGTCGTTTCATGGCGCGGAAAGTTCGCATTCAGCCTGGCGGCGAAGCGATGAAAGAACGTCCCGCAGTTCCAGCACCAGACTAACGGCTCCCGCGAAGTCATTGAACTTTGCAAAACTATGCAGCTCGCGTCCAATTTCTGTTAGCCCGTTGAGTCCAACGGTTCCACCAGTACCTTTAATCCAATGAGCAAGATTCGAGAGTTTCTCAGCATCTTCATGTTCAACGGCGGATTCAATTTCAGGAATTGAGTCGGAAACTTTTTGAACAAATCGAATAGCAAATTTACGGAACACCGGGTCACTCGGAAACGATAGGCCGGAGCGTTGGTTTGGAGATTGGATGTTCTCCTTCGATAGTGCTATTCCAGTCTGAGGCGGATTCGCGTTTTGTTCTGTTGCAGACACCGTCACATGTTTCGGTGATGCGTGTCCGAAAGAAACTCCAAGTTGCTCTCCGACGCCGCGTAACAGGCTGGCGATTGAGATTGGCTTCGTCAGATATCCAGTAAATCCAGCATCTTTGCAGTCCGTTTTGTCATCGTCAGTGCCGTTTGCGGTGATGGCGACAATTGGGATTTGAAAGCCATTGGAACGAATGGCTTGTGTGGCCTGATAACCATCCATGACGGGCATTTGAATGTCCATCAGGATCAGATCAAATTCTTCACGCTGCATCGCGTTGACGGCTTCCTGCCCGTTACACACCAAAACACACTCCGCATGAGCCCGCTGCAGAACGTGTGCAAAGAATTCTCGATTCGCTTCGACATCGTCCGTGATCAAAATGCGGAATCCGGACAAATCAATATTCAGCGTTGCTTCTGGCATTGGAGCAACGAGAGTTGCTTCTGCTTCTTTTACATTCAGGATGGAAACGGCGTTAAGCGGGCCCGTAGCAATAGTGACTGTGAAAGTACTGCCAAAACCCGGTTCGCTGGCGACTTCTATTTCTCCACCCAATGCTCGTGCAAGCTTGCGACTAATTGGTAGTCCGAGTCCTGTTCCGCCAAAACGACGGGCCACGGTATCGTCAGCCTGTTTAAACGGCTCAAACACATCTTTCTGCGCGGCGGGAGCTATGCCAAGTCCAGTGTCCTGAACTTGAATTCGCAGCATGTTCGAAGCAACGAAGGTATCAACGATAAGGCTCACGCTTCCTTCAGACGTAAACTTGATCGCGTTACCAATCAGGTTCGTTAGAATTTGTCGAAGGCGTGTGGGATCTGTAAGAATCTTTTCCGGAATGCCCGTCCCGATCTTTAGGATGAGCTTGAGATCTTTCGAGATTGCCCGTGACTGAAGGGACGAAAGAATATCATGGAACATGGCGTATGGAGCACATTCCATAGATTCGATGGTCAGTTCTCCAGCTTCGATGCGTGACAAATCCAGAAGGTCATTCAGCAGACGGTGCAGGTGATTGCCGTTGCTTAAAACACGCTGCAAATGTGATTGCTGTTGCGGCAGTAATGGTTCATCGCCATTTAACAGTATTTCAGTGAACCCCAGTACCGCACCAATGGGAGTGCGTATTTCATGGCTCATGTGTGCAAGGAAATCAGTCTTGGCACGGTTTGCACTTTCGGCTGCGTCACGTGCTGCGGCCAATTGTGTTTGCGTTTGTCGCAGGTGGTCGGCAGTCTGCTGAAGTTCGAAAGATCGAGCTTCGACGACGGCTGTTCGTTCCTCGACGATGTATTCCAGATTGGCGTTCAGGTCCTGCAGGCTGCGGAAGCCTTCGGCATTCTCCAGAGCCGCGCCGGCAATGGTCGTAAGATACCTGATGATGCGTAGTTCATTCGCGCCAAACAGGTCGCGAATTTCAGAGTTGCCAACGACCAGGCTTGCAGTCACTCTTCCGCGTACCACGATCGGACATGACAATAGCGATCGGAAATTCGAGCCGGATGGACTGGTGGCGACTGCGTCAAAAGTTTTCAGGGACGCCTGTACGTTCGCGCGAATGGCGCTGCATTGCGATACAGGCTGCCAGTTGTCATCCAGATTGATGAGTTCGCAGTATTTGCTTCGCAGCAGATGACGAGCGGCATCGATGGCTGTTTCAATTATCACCGCAGGATCAATCGCTGAAGCAATTTTTCTGCCGGACTCCAGCAACGAATCGAAGCGGTCAACGAGTGAAAGCGAAGAATAGATCTTTTGAGGAAGCTGTTCACTGAGAAAAGCGGAGTGCTTACGTTCGGCAATTTCAAGCGATTTTTCGGCACCGAGATATCCAGATTCAAGGCGAACTCGCTGCAGCAGCTGATCACTTTGTATGACTTCATAGACAGCGGATTGCTGCTGAGCAATCTGTATGCTCTTTGACAGTAAATACATTGCTCTGCGATTGCGGTTTTGAAAAATCTGCGCCCATGCGTATTCACGCAGGGCATGTGGCAGTTCGTTTCGAAATCGCAGGGCGATCAATAACGCCTTCCGGGCCGCGCTGCGATGTTGTTTGATAATCGCCTGACGCAGTCTGCGTGTCAGCAGTGACTTGTTCTCAAGGCAGCCTCTGAGTGCCGTTGCCTTCCAGGCATACAGCGGGGATGTGTAGGTATTCAGGATACCGGCGTTGCGAGCGACAGTGATGCCTGCATCAAACGCCTGGACGGCATCTGAAAACCGCTCCTCCGAAAGAAGAACTATTCCCTGTGCAAGGCGTACATGCGCCTGTCCCTGCACGTCAGATCGAGGCCTTTCCAGCTCGCACTGCAGGACTTTTTGCGGAACATCACCGTTCGTTGAGCGAGCCCAGATATCGATGATGTTCCCGCAGACTTGAAAGTCACCGACAGCCAGACCGGAATCGTAGGCTTCCCGTGCGAGTTGGGCGGCTTCTGTAAATCGTCCCAAACGGTAAAGAGAAGCGGCGACCTGATATTGAGCAATATGCTTTTCCCAGAAGTCTCCAGCCCTCTCCAGAATTCTTACACTGCGACGTCCGACATCGACGCATTCTTCAAACTGCGCGGCTGAGTAGAGTGCGATGGCAAGAAAGTGCAGCGATTGACCTTGTCCCCATACGTCATTTTGTTCGGTACGAATCTGTAATGATCGGCGACCATAGGCGATTCCGCGCCGGCTGAGCGGAATCAGGCTCATTCCTGGCGCGTGTTCAGAGTAGATCTGTGCGAGTTCGGTGGTTGGTTGATAGCGTTCTGCGAGATTCATGCCGCGCAGATGAATGTGCATTAAGGTCAGTTTGCTGCGTGAGAACCAGTAGGCATAGGCTAATCGACTATGCAGTCTCCACATCAAACGATCATCTTCAGACGGCTCAGTCTTGATTCTGCTCACAAACCATTTCGGTAGAAATGTGTGGGTGGCCTGTACAACAACTTCGCGGAACATGTAAAGAAAATTCAGGCCTCGCAGAGGAAGCGTGCCGCCGAGGCTAATCAATGCCGATTCCCAAAGTTCGATTGCTCGATCTTTTCGATCTTCTTTAAACGCCAGTTCACCCAGCTTTAGCGTTACGTCTGCGACCAGTGTGACGGAATCCGCACGTCTGATCGCACGTTCAAATATCGACTCAGCTTCCTGATAACGGCCGCTCAGCATCAGAATGTCGCCAAGCCCATACAGTGCTTTGAAGTCCGGTTCTTCATTGAGGGAAGAATAGCTTCGAAGTGCAATACGATATTGCTGCTCAGCAGATTCGAGGGCATGGCTTTTTCGAGCGAGTTCGGCGGCTTTCAGTGCGAAATCTTTCGCCAGATCGAAGCGTCCCGATGCATCATGATGATATGCAATGTCGAAAACACGATCTGGTTCAAAGCGAGTGAAGTACTCTGCTGCTCTGCGATGGATCATTTCCCGTCGCAACGGAGCAAGACTCTGCAGGACCGTCTCGCGAATCTGATCATGCATAAATGAGCAGATGCTGCCAGACGCTTGTTCCCAGATTAAACAGTTGTGGCGTGGTTCAATCAGAAGTTCCAGAACCTGTTCCGGAGGAATTCGTGCCAGATCAGCCGCCATCTGGATGGAAAAGTCCTTTCCGATGATAGCTCCCACAGCGAGCAGGTCCTGGGATTCTTTTGGCAAACGGATCAGACGTTGCTTGAGCACTTCAGCAGCTTCGCCGGACATTTGCAGATTTTGAAGTTCTCGTTCATCAACAGTCCAGCCATTGCTGGAAGGCATCAGGACTCGACCTTCAACAAGTCCACGCAGAACGGCCGAAGCTGTAAATGGATTTCCAGCAGACATCTGCCAGACAGATGTCATGATGCGTTGAGAAAGTCCACCTGTCATCGATCCCAGCAAATGGTCGTGGTTCGCTCGAGTCAGCGGATCAAGACTCAGTTTTGCGGTGCATTTCAAATTATCCTGCAGTCGTTCGGCGGTAGAGTCTGATGGACGAGTACCGACGATCAGCATCGTGTAGCTTGATTGTGCAAGATGCCAGCATTCGAGCATTGCGACCGTCAAGTCATCGGCCCAATGCATGTCGTCAAAGAGCAGAAGAACTGGTGTCGATTCACAGCCGATGGACTGAAATAGTGTGGCTAATGCGATGGCAATGCGACGATCAGAAAACTCAAGCGCGCTTTCGGTGGGCGCAGTCATCGATAGCTCAGATGCGATGTTCGGAGCAACAACACTTAACTCACGGGCGAATTCGCTCAGTTCGAGTTTCAAGCGTCTTTTGGTGGCGGCATCCTGACGAATGATCTCCGTACACTGCGAAAGAGTTTCCTGCAGGGAAGCAAGTGGTGCAAGTCCGACTTGGTTCTTGCCCTGGGAACGCAGCACACGAAAGCCGTTTGAAACCGCGACACGGGATGTTTCAAGCAGCAGTCGGGATTTGCCAAGTCCGGAAGCGGCGCTGATCAGCACAGTGCGACAGTTTCCCGATAAGGCTGCATCGAGCTCAGATTGCAGGATCGCCATCTCCGAGGCTCGCCCTACAAAAGCGGGCTCAATCAGCGTTTCGCGGCGATCTTTGGTGCCAAGGACAAGACATTGCGGAAATTCGGTTTCGGAAGTGTTTTTCAGCTGTTGCAGGTCGTACAGAACTCCTTCCGCAGATTGGTAACGGTCACGCGGATGTTTCTGCAATAAGCGTTGAACGATGTCACTCAGATGTTGGGGAATGCCTGCATCGACGGACATCAGATCCGGGACCGGTGAGGTCATATGGTGGAACACCAATTCGCCCACAGTGTCAGCCTGAAACGGCAGTTTACCGGTCAGGCATTCGTACAACAGAATTCCAAGCGAATATAGATCGGCTGGAGATCGAACGTCTTCTTCCAAAGCACCGAGTGCTTCGGGTGATGCATAGCGAGCGATTTCGAGAGCAACGGAAGAATTCTGCAATCCCTGCAACATCATCAGAGGACCAAAGCCACTCACGGTCGCGTGAGTTTTTTCGTCAGATTGATGGACGATGATCTCGCAAGGGCGCAAACATCGGCGAACCATCCCGTTATGGTGCAGATCTGCCAGCGCGAGCAGAATACCTTCCGCGATACTTAGAGTTGCTGCAGTGGAGAGTCTTGATTGTGCCAAGAGCTTTAAGAGTGGCGTCCCGGCCGTCCATGGGCAGATGATTCGGCCGCCAGTGCTGTTGAATTCGAAATCCGTCGGAACAAGTACGCGCGTTGATGTGAATGAGGCAAGTCTTGCGATCTCGTATTCAAGTCGTACACGAACGGCCGACGGTGTTTCCGGAAGAAACAGAATGTCGTAGACCATGACGCGGTCGCCGAGTTCGTTTTCGGCAATGGTCAGTCGACAGACGTCATCATGCGAGACGATCTGGCATTCCCGATATTGCGCCGTCAGCTTTTGACTGCTCTTCAACATTAGTGTGTATCTGCTGAATTGATTTGTATCTGAATGATGTCAAAACGTCGCGCAAAAAACGCGTCAAGAATATCGGGATCAAACTGTGATCCACGTCCTTCTTCCAGAATGGCAAAACATCTCTCCAGCGGAAATGGAGGCTTATAGGGGCGTTTGCTGCTCAAGGCATCGAAGACGTCTGCAACTGCGGTAATGCGACCTTCGACCGGAATATCCTGCCCGGCCAATCCAAGTGGATATCCGTTTCCGTCCCAGCGTTCGTGATGAGTCAACGCGATGCGACGAGCCATCTCCAGAATGGGCGAAGACCCTGCGTCGAGAATTCGAGAGCCGATTTCGGAATGATGACGAAGAGCAATCGCGTCGCGATCTGAAACTTGTTGCGCGATCTTCTTGCCGAAGCCACAGTGCTTCTGCATCATTTCGAATTCTTCGGGCGTAAGCTTGCCGGGTTTCAAAAGCACTGCGTCAGCAACGCCGATCTTGCCCACGTCGTGCAGCTGAGCCGCCGGTTCAATAATGTCCAGGTCTCTGGCGGAGAATCCGAGCTCTTCAGCAATGATGCGAGCATAGCGTCCGACGCGGATAATGTGTTGCCCTGTGTCATCGTCCCTGAATTCGGCAGCGCGTGCCAGGCAGTGAATCACGTCCAGACGCGAAGCTTCAAGCTCCGCTGTTCGGCGACGCACAGCCTCTTCCAGCTCTTCAGAATGTCTGTGCAGTTGATCCTGATACGCTTTGACTCGCAGGACGTTGCCAAGCCTTGCCAGTAATTCCCCACTGTGAACGGGCTTCTGCAGCAAATCTGTCGCACCGGCCTGAAGAGCGAGCAGTTTTGTTTCCGGATCAGAACTGCCGGTAAGGATGATCACAGGCGTTCTGCAAAGTTCTTCGTCCGATCGAATTGCGGCCAGGATTTCAAGTCCATTGATTTCCGGCATGTTAATGTCAAGCAAAACCACGTCGGGACGGTGGAGCCCTATCATTGGCAGTGCTTGTCCAGCGTGGTCGGTTGAAATGAGATTTTTGTAGCCCGCGAATTTCAGATGCCTTTGGGCGACCTCAATATTCAACTCTTCATCATCGACAATGAAAATGCACGCCTGACTGATGTCGCGTTCGGCTTGCGACTTAGTGGCCACACGGTCGTGAGTCGACGCTTTTGTCGGAACACTGGAGTTAATACTGGTAATCATATTGGGCTCTCAGGCCGTAGATTTGAAACATGAAATCGGTCAGGACAACAAGGCCTTTAGTCACTGATGCAGTGACAATCGATGAATCTCGAGCAGATTGACGTTCGTTGAGAGTTCGGAATGTGCCTCAGTGAGACCTTACACTCCGGAAAACTGTTGGCATCATTTTGTTGATATTTTTCAACGTGTATCCCGCCGTTGATGCATTTCGTACAGGTCATAATGGTGGCAACGGCTTCCCAGTTCCCCGTGGTGTTCTGTTTTTCCTGTCATGACGTCGCGAGAATTCTGCTTTGTTATTACAGGATTCTCGCGTGGTTGGAGTTCAAGCTGGGAATTTGCAGCCCGCTGAAATGCGATGTATTTCTGACAATTCATCTGAAATTGCCGCCTTTTCTAAGACGGTTCGATGGTGCTTGCCAGATTCAGACCCGTTTTCGGCGGAAGATTTTGGCCGCACCAGGCGTCCATCTTCAGTCTTGAGTTGAATCCTGTTTTTCCGGTAAAAACTGCCGAAATTGATACGCGATCAGTTCGGCATGGATCGACTGAACGGAAAATCTGGTTTGGCCATTGCTCGGCCTCTGGCACCGACAGGCATATTCGTACCGCGCTTCAATAAATATTGGACAATTGAATTTCAATCAGGCAAGGATGCCATGATCTCTACAAATCGAAATACAATCACGCTCGTATTCTGTTGGATCGCGACTGCGGCAGCAGTCGCGACAATGATGGGGCAGCTGTTTGCGTGCTGGTTGAACTTGTGCGGTACGTCACTAAGTTCCCTGGCAGCTCTGGTCACTGGCGTCGCCACTGGCGTGATGATACTCCCATGGATCATAAGGCTGTTTCCCCAGCATCTGGTTGATCGGACACGCTTCGGATTGTTCCGATTCGCCTTCGCCTTAACAGCGGTTCTTTTGAGTTGGTTGTTGCCCACGCTGCTGAATGCGACTTTAGTAGCGGGCTGCGAAACGATTGGTTCAACATGGCCCTTTGCCGTGATTTTGACCATGCTGTTTCCGGCACTTGTAGCGTTGGTTTTCACCACTGTGGCAGGATTATTCTTCAGAACGGCTGACGTCGATGGAGATCTTCCGTGGATACGTTCAGTCATCGTGGGAACTCCTGGAATGATCGTGCTACTGATTCCAGTCTGGTTGGGATTGCCTGAATTGCCATTGGCTGAGCTGACAACCATGATGATTGGTGTTGCCCTGCTGGCTGGATCACTTCGGTTTTCAACTCTTGCACTTTCGTTGCCGCAGCATTCTTCTGTGGAACAAGCCGGAGCACCGAAATTTGCGAGCCGCTTTTCCGATGGAACACTCGCCTATATTGCAGTCGGGATCTTACTGGTCGCAATTGGCGAAATGATGTGTCGATTGATGCCATGCAGCTTTCCTGTTCTCATTCAGACAGCCTGCATGACAGCGTTTATATTGAGTGTCCTGACGCGTCCTTTAGCGATCAGGTTGTTGACTAGCCGCGGTATTCAGTTCGTCGGGATACTTATTCTGGCACTACTTCCGACACTATTTGATTCGCTGGCTGATTTGAATCTGGCGCTGAACTCAAGCGGGCTTTCGCCATTCGTGGTACTGCTGTTGAGATCGATTCAATGCTCAGTTCTTGCAACGGCTGCGATTTTGCCAGCTATTTGTATCCCTTACGGAAACCAACGCCCACTGTCCTCTCAGGCAACGGTTCTACCACTAGCGGTGGGTATTCTGCTGGCTGTGGCCGCTGTTTCAAATGGCAGTTCGCTGCCCGGAATTCTTGCGGCTGGTATGCTGGTCTATGTGGCGACGCAGGCATTACATATTTTGTCAGAAAACCGCATGATTGGTCTCCGTTCGAGCCTCAAGGCGATGGTCCGCGTCTACCTTCTGCCAGCCCTCTGCTTACTGTGTGCGATGCTGGTTGGTTTTGGCCCGTTTGAAACTGCTGAGTCTTCGTCACTGCTGTTTTCTGAGCGAACAGCGGCTGCGATGCAGCGTGGTGTGGAACGGGATCTGATCGCTCAGTCACAAGCCAATCGTTTGATCTCATGCGTGCAGACAGCAGTCGGTGAAGTCACTGTGTGGCGTCGTGCGGGGAACATGCTGGAGTTTCAGCAGAACGGCGTTTCAGTCGGGCGCGTAAGCACTGATACTTCGCTTTCTCCTCAGCCTGCAGAAGAATTCTTGCCGGCAATCTTTGGTCTCGCAAGTCATCCGCATCCGGCACGAGTCCTTTTGGTGGGTGACGACACGGGCGTTTGCCTGCGAACCTGTTCACACTTTCCGGTTCAGGAGATCGTAGCAGTCCGTTCCGACCGCAAAATCACAGACCTCGCTCGAAGATTTACATGGAGTGGTCAGCAGTTGCCTTTAGATCAGGACGAGAGAGTTCACGTGCTGCATGAGCCCGGCCTGATGGCTTTGTCACGTCGGGAGCTGAAGCAGTTTGATGTCGTGATTGCGGCGGGCGAAAGTTTAGCATTACCTTGTGCCATAAGTCTCTATTCAAAGGAGTTCTATCTCGCTGCGCATTCACGAATGACGTCCGACGGTGTCTTCTGTCAGCGGTTTCGTCAAACGGGTTTGGGGCCAGATGCGATTAAAGCTGCGGTCGCCACAATGATGAGTGTGTTCAGGAATGTTGGTGTCGTGCAGACAGTGCCTGGCGAAATGCTGTTCGTGGCCTCTGACGCGGAACAAGGATTAATCGATCCAGAGTTGCTTTCACGATTGCAACGTGAACACGTGCGTCAGGAAATTGCCACCGCTGGCTGGGATTGGGCTCAAGTCGCACTTCTTCCGTTTCTGGATGCACGTGATCCGATCGGTCTCTTCAGCCAGGGAAAGCCTCCGCAGGCTGCTACGGCATTGAACTGCAAACTTGCTATGTCAGTACCATATGAAACGACTCGTGCAACCAACAAGCAAGCAGAACTGAATGCCGCGTTTGCTCCGCATCAGCAACAGATTCTCGCGGTCATACCGTCTTCGGAAGATCATGAAGAAGTGAAACGCCGCATGAGTGCGTTGTCGCAGCAATTGGAAATCCTGGCAGGCATGCCCGATGTTCCGTGGACATATCGCAAGTCACTGCAGATGGAGATGAAGCAAAGTCCTCGTGCTCCATTGGATTCAGTGAAGGCTGGTGAAGTTACTAAGGTCGCCCATCCACTGGATCTGCTGCGTCAGCGATATTTCACCACACTGGGAAAGGCACTCACAGCCGCCAGCCGTAGCGAACTCAGCCTGCCGCTGATCAATCGCCTCGATATATTCACCGAGTCCTTTGAACCGCTGATAACGCATTTTGCACACTACGAAATCGTGCGACTGCATGAATTGTCGAATCATCCGTCGCCCGCCGAAGAGTTTCGGCATCGCCTGCATATCGTTTTCTTCACGTCGCCAACTGATGCATCAGTACGTCCCGTGATTACCGCAATTGAGCAGCTTGTCGATCAGCCATTACTGATCGCTGACGACACGGAACGTTACGACATGCTGAACTCACTGTTGCAAAAGCTGACCGAGCGCTGGGAAGCTCGTACAGCCTGGGAACCACGGTCTTCGCTGCGAGTTCAGAACGATGTTGATATGTCTGTCAGCGTCGCAAATCGCGCGATGTCCCAAATGGAGGACATTTGCAATTCAACGGATCTTGAGAAATCAGATTTCTATCGTCGTCGTCGTTTTGTGAACGCAGCACTCATCAGTCCGTTGCGGGACTACCGCGATCAGGTT
>JANOZG010000589.1:0-16674 GCA_031429275.1 Planctomycetota bacterium | reverse complement strand
CGAACCTGTCGGCCGCCGGAACCACTGATCGTCGCAGGTGGCACATCATTCATGGCCCACATCATCTTGTCGAGACTATGGATGTGTTGTTCAACATTGAAGTCGCCAGACAACCATGTGTAGTAGTACCAGTTGCGAATCTGATACTCCATTTCACTATCACACTTGTCACGCGTCCGGCGCGGATCCCAAACGCCGCCCGACATGTAACTGCACTCCATTGCAACGATTTCGCCGATCACTCCATTCCTGATCTGTTCAAAGGTAGCGACTTTTCCCGGGTGGTATCTCCAGCAGAGACCAGAGACCAGAGCCAGTCCTTTGGCTTTCGCCATTTCAGAAGACTCCATCACCGAACGCACACCTGGAGCATCAACAGCGACTGGCTTTTCACAGAACACATGCTTGCCAGCCTCAATGGCGGCTCGCAAATGCTGTGGGCGAAAATGTGGAGTTGTTGCCAGCAGAACAACATCAGACTTTTCAATCACACGCAGGTAGTTGTCGAACCCTGAATACGCCGTAGCATCAGAAACGGTGACTCGCGGAGGCATGCCGTCTTTGTTGAACATGCGTGTCATTGAGCGACGCACACCCACAGTCGCGTCCTGAAAGATATCGCCAACCGCAACCAGCTCGGTTGCGGAATCTGCATTCAAAGCCTGCTCGGCAGCACCCGATCCACGACCACCGCAGCCGACCAAGCCGACTTTTAAGAGGTCACTGCCAGCGGCAAATGCACCAGCGTTAAGTGGTTTTGAGATTGCGGCAATCGTCGCGGCACCTGTGGCCGACGCCACAAGAAAACTGCGGCGGGACGTTTCCGAAGGGGATTTGACGCTGTCCAGAGGTGCATACTTCATAACGAGCCACTCGAAATAGTATTGAGGCAGGAAAATCAATAGGAGGGAGTCGCCGCGACATCTTCGAAGAGTCGATCACTGACGACTCTCTTTTTATGCCGATTCACGGTCTATACAGGGTGACCAGGGATTGGCTTCAGGTCAAGGCAGCAGGCCAACTTCGTTCCCGTTTCGAGACGGCAGAACAGTGGCGGGAAAAATTCGACGCGAACATCGATTACAGACGAACGGACGACCGCTGGGCAACGCCGTTGAGGATTCACATGCGGAAAAACACGGATGTTTAACCCGTGGCCGAAAGGCCAGGCCGTGGCACGACACACACAACCTGGCCTTTCGGCCACGGGTTAAACGATTCAAATCCTTTAACGGCGTTGACCACTGGGGGGGATTTATACCAAGCGCGAGTTGAATTGAGGCGAGCGGGGCGACCGGAAAGATTCTCGGCAGTCAGTTAAATAAAACCAGCCATAGGATGATCAAAACCAGCACCGCGATCACCGAAACTACCGCATAGATTGGCGTTCGGCTGCTTGAGATCCCTGAAAGCACGCCTTCGTCGCTCTCTTCTTCTCCACGGATAGCGTCTTCAATATCATCTTCGTCCCACAGCGATTTCTTTTTTGCTTTGCTTTTCTCAGCCTTCTTGTCGGCTTTTTCTTTCATCTTCTTAGCTTCGACGGGGATAAGATTTCCCATGTTTTCATCAGCAAGATCGTCGAACTTGCGAGACTTCGGCCGACTTGTATTCTGGTCCGCCTTAAAGACATCGTCGAATACCGCGTTCACGACCTTTGCTTCCTGGTCCGCTGCTCGGTCGCGTTTCGTTGGAGCCACCTTATTTTTTGATGGCTTCGTTTTGTCTTGTTCTCGTGTACTGTCAGCGACACCAGCCGCAGCATTGGTAACCCCAACTATACCTCGTTTTGCTTTGTCGATATTTTGTTGGGACTTGTCGCCCGCAGATTGAGATTTATCCTGAGCCACGAGTGGCTTTTCAGAACGCTGCTGGCCGGATTGAGAAACATCCACCTTCGCCTGTTCTGAATCAGTATTCTGCCTGGATGACTTTTCTGCGACGGGCTTTGATAGAGCAGGTTGTTTTGATTCAGCAGCTTTATGAGGAGCCTTGCTGTCGCGTGATTTTGCATCCTGCGACGTGCGTGATGTCGACGTTGATTCCGGCACGAGTTCGACGTCATCAGGAACCGAAAATGCTCCCATATCGTCAGACGAATCACTGGCTGATTTTTCGCTGGACGAGGTCTCTCCTGCCGGCACTGAAGCGGACGTTGATTTTGAATCTTTCTTTTTGTCCCGTTTTGAGTCGGCTCTGGACTTTGCTTTCTGAACGAGAGCCTGTTGGCGTTCGGCTTTCTCGGCACGTTCTCGATCAGCCTTTTCAGCCTCGGCGCGGATCTTTTCTGTGCGAGCCTCTTCTTCGATTCGTGCTCGTTCGTCGGCTTCAACTTCTGCCTGCAGAGCAGCGTCTGCGAGGGCCTTCTCTTCTGCTGCGGCAGCCTGAGTGATTTCTGCGGTAATGCCACTCGTGGCTTCGGTTTTCTCGATGACTTCCGCTTGTTGCTTCGCAGCGCGAGCTAGTTCTGCTTTGGCTTTTTCTTCGGCTTCAATTTCAGCAAGAAGTTGTTCTTCTTCTGCCTGCGCTCGTGCAGCAGCTTCTGCACGAGCTTTTTCAGCAAGGGATTGTTCCGCTTTGGCTTTTTCTTCAGCTTCAATCTCAGCCAGAAGTTGTTCTTCTTCTGCCTGCGCACGCGCAGCAGCTTCTGCACGAGATTTTTCAGCAAGGGATTGTTCTGCTTTGGCTTTTTCTTCCGCGTCAATTTCAGCCAGAAGTTGTTCTTCTTCTGCCTGTGCGCGAGCTGCAGCTTCTGCACGAGCTTGCTCAGCAAGGGCTTGTTCGGCTTTCGCTTTCTCAGCGGCTTGAGTCTCGGTTATGCCCGGTTTCTCTGCTTCCGCGGCCGCCTTCTTATCAGTTCCGCCTTTCTTGAAGAGCCTTCCAAAGAAGCCGCCCTTCTGCTCCGGCGGAGTAGCGGATTTCGCAGAGTCATCTGGAACAGCGACTGCAGGAATATCAATAGACGAATCCGACTTGCTTTCCGCGACGGGAACTGAAGTCTCCATGAGCTGAGAAGCGACTGGCTCGAATGTCGCTTCTTCAACGACCAACTCAGTCTCTTCTTCAGCCCGCGGCATTTCTGATTCGGGTTGGACTATGGCAGCAACATCAATGGCGGCGCCAATTCCGCTGGCCATTCTTCCGGCCGCAGCGATTCGTTCCGCCACTTCGCGAGCGGCCGCTTCAGCTTCCTGTTGAGCCCGCTCGGCAGCAGCAATCTTCTCGACAGCTTCGCGTTCCGCACGCTCTCGATCGGCGATGATTCGTTCTGCAGCAATTTTTTCGGCGGCAAGTTTTTCGGCAGCTACCCTTTCGATTCGAGCCATTTCGGCAGCGGTAGCCGCAGCCGCCTGTTGCTCTTCGATCGCGCGACGTGCAGCAGCAAACTTGTCAGCCATCGCTTTTTCAGCCGCTTCGATTTCGGCTCGCGCACGTTCAGCAGCAGCAGCTCGCTCAGCCGCAGCTCGCTCTTCTTCCTCTTTAATCCTGGCAGACTCCTCGGAGAAGATGCGATCTTCTTCTGCTCTGATTCTGGCCAGTCGTTCTTCTTCCGCTTTCCGAGCTGCTTCTTCGGCTGCCAAACGTTCCGCTTCGGCTTTTTCGCGAGCGAGTCGTTCTTCTTCTGCTATCCGCGTGGCTTCTTCGACCGCCAGGCGGATGGCTTCTGCCTTCTCCCGAGCAATTCGTTCTTCTTCCGCGATGCGAGCCGCTTCTTCTGCAGCAAGGCGTTCGGCTTTTGCCTTCTCACGCGCGAGTCGTTCGTCTTCTGCGATGCGAGCG
Source organism: Planctomycetota bacterium (assembly GCA_031429275.1). Lineage (GTDB taxonomy): Bacteria > Planctomycetota > Planctomycetia > Planctomycetales > Planctomycetaceae > SXXK01. Next base: position 12,894 of record JANOZG010000589.1, on the reverse strand, counting down.
GCTTCTTCGGCTGCAAGACGCTCCGCTTCCGCCTTTTCACGGGCCAGACGTTCTTCTTCCGCGATGCGAGCGGCTTCTTCTGCTGCCAGTCGCTCGGCTTCTGCTTTCTCACGAGCCAGACGTTCTTCTTCAGCTATGCGGGCCGCTTCTTCGGCAGCAAGGCGTTCAGCTTCAGCCTTCTCACGGGCAAGTCGTTCTTCTTCTGCTTTACGGGCCGCTTCTTCTGCAGCCAGTCGCGCTTCTTCCGCTATACGGGCCGCTTCTTCTGCGGCCAAACGCTCTGCTTCGGCCTTCTCGCGTGCGAGTCGTTCTTCTTCCGCTTTACGGGCCGCTTCTTCTGCAGCCAGTCGCTCTTCTTCCGCTTGGCGGGCTGCTTCTTCTGCAGCCAGTCGTTCGGCCTCGGCCTTTTCACGTGCCAGTCGTTCTTCTTCCGCGATGCGCGCCGCTTCTTCTGCCGCAAGACGGGCGGCTTCTTCCGCAGCGAGCCGCTCCTCTTCTGCTTTACGGGCCGCTTCTTCTGCAGCCAGTCGTTCGGCTTCGGCCTTTTCACGTGCCAGTCGTTCTTCTTCCGCGATGCGTGCCGCTTCTTCAGCAGCAAGACGCTCGGCTTTGGCTTTCTCGCGTGCGAGTCGTTCCTCTTCGGCTTTACGGGCCGCTTCTTCTGCAGCCAGTCGCGCTTCTTCTGCTTTGCGGGCTGCTTCTTCTGCAGCGAGTCGCTCGGCTTTTGCTTTTTCGCGGGCGAGTCGTTCTTCTTCCGCCCTGCGAGCGGCTTCTTCGGCGGCCAGTCGTTCGGCTTCTGCCTTTTCACGTGCAAGGCGTTCTATTTCAGCGATTCGCGCGGCTTCTTCGGCAGCCAGGCGTTCAGCTTCGGCCTTCTCGCGAGCGAGTCGTGCTTCTTCCGCTTTGCGAGCGGCTTCTTCGGCAGCCAATCGTTCGGCTTCTGCCTTCTCGCGAGCAAGCCGTGCTTCTTCCGCGATGCGAGCGGCTTTTTCGGCTGCCAGACGCTCTGCTTCTGCCTTCTCACGTGCCAATCGTTCTTCTTCGGCTTTGCGAGCGGCTACTTCGGCAGCGATACGTTCAGCTTCGGCCTTCTCACGGGCAAGTCGTTCTTCTTCGATCTTGCGAGCCGCTTCTTCAGTGGCCCGGCGCTCTGCTTCGGCCTTTTCACGCGCAAGTCGTTCTATTTCAGCAATTCGCGCGGCTTCTTCAGCGGCCAGACGCTCTGCTTCGGCCTTGATACGAGCGAGTCGTTCTTCTTCTGCTTTACGAATTGCTTCTTCGGCGGCCAATCGTTCGGCTTCAGCCTTCTCACGGGCCAGCCGTTCCAATTCTGCTTTCTGGCGTATCGCTTCTTCGGCGGCGGCTTTCTCGGCCGCGATACGGTCCGCTTCTGCCTTTTCGAGCGCCGCTTTTTTCGCAGCCTCTCGAGCCGCCTTTTCGATAATTGCGCGTTCTGCCGCCGCCTTTTCTGCAGCGATTTTTTCAGCCGCCTCGCGTTCGGCAGCTTCCGCAGCGGCTCGCTGAGCCGCACGTATGGCGGCTGCTTTCTGCGAGGCGCTCATCTTCACTTCAGGTGGCTTCGCCTCCGGCACAGCAGAAACCACTGGCGCTGGGGCTACCGCCGCTGGAGTGACCGGCGCTGGAGCTACTGGCACGTCTTGAGATGGCGGCGGAACAGGCGACGTCTTGAGCTGCGGCTTCTTCGCGACTGCGGATTCATCATCCGAAGATATTTGGTTTCGCTGGTGAGTCTCTGCGACCTTTCGGCTCGAACTGTCAGCGACAGTTTCATCAGCATCGTCCGCAGGTTCGACAACTTGTATTGGCTTGCTGGTGCCACGGGCTTTTGCAGCTGGCTTGTCTTCTTTGACAAGTGGCTTTTCTACTTTGACAACTGGTTTTTCTTCCGCTGGCGGAGCTTCAGCCTGTGCTGGCCCACCAACATCGAAGCCGGAGATGTCAGCGAAATGTTGTCGTAATTCGCGTGGCGAAGTCGGCTGGAACATTGTCGCGCCGTACTTCGTGGAGTTGATTTTTTTCTTGACAGATTCCGTGTCTTCAGATGCAAACAATGCAATACAGGGAACTTTCAGTGATCGGGCGTAAGCCTGTATTTGCGGGTAAATTTCGACAACAGGAGCCGCGTCGGCATCAGCCAAAAAGAGCACACCATCAGGGCGCGACTTACCCTTCATCTTGTCGAACGCGACCGAAGGAGTCTCAACGAAGTCCAGGACGAACGAATACTGTTCGAAGTACTTTTTCAGCTTCTTTTCACGTTTACGACCTGCCTCGACAACCAGCAGATTGAATTCCGTCTTAGCAGGTGCAGCTGCTGCCGATTTGGATCCCGCCCCGCCCGATCTCCCCGAATTTTTGGCATTCGGGTCCTCAACGATTTCACCCATCTCGACCAGAGCGGCTCTCAGATCTCGATTAACTTCCGCATACGTTTGATATCGAGCTGAAGGATTAAGCTCCAGCATTTGCTGACACACTTTATAGACACCTTCCGGAAGCCCCGGAAGCACTTGCCTTAGTGGACGTATATTCGCATAGCGCTGTAACTGTAGCTTTTCTTCACGGTCTGTCGTCCTGGGCCATGGACCATCACCGTAAAGCAATTCGTAGTAAATTGAGCCAGCGAAAAAGATATCACTTCTTGGGTCATTGCGAGGCGCGTTCGTACCACGCTCCAGCGTCGAGTACTCAAGCGCTCGCTGAACCTCATCGCTTGTGCCCGCCTGGGTTGCATCTTCTGCCCCTGCCAAGCCGAAGTCCACAAGTTTGGCGACGCCCGTGGTGCTCATCAGTACGTTTGTCAGCTTCAGGTCACGGTGTGAGGCACCCATCTTAAGTGCGTATTCGAGACCTTCGCACATCTGAAGCATGCAACGCGTCGCTTCAACCGGCGACAGCGTCTTGCGAATCTTCATGAAGTCGCGCAGGTTTCCACCTTCGACAAACTCCATCGTGAAGAAATGAAAACGTCCCTCATTGCCAATGTCGTAGATCGGCACAATGTTGGGATGAATAAACCTCTGACAAATGCGGGCTTCTCGTGCGAAGCTGGCAACAGTTCGCGGATCTTCGGCCCAACGCTCACGAAGTAGCTTTAAGGCCACCATGCGATTGTCGTCCATTGAGGCCGCACGGAACACTCGAGCGAAACTTCCCGACGCGTTGCGATAGAGCAACTTGTAGCGTCCCAGAATCAGGCCTTCGGTCTCACCCTTCAAAATGCGACCTGCCTGGAGCTGGGTCAACATTTGGCGCCGTTCCAGCAGCTGCAGAATCGATTCTACAGAAGCAGGCTCTGTCAGTTGTCCTTCCACCGAATTCCAGTCCGATGGGGACAGCAATCGTGATGTCAGGAGAAAGGACTTAAGTCCGTCTTTTGATTTAATCTGCGGCATCGACCGTGTGTCGTTCGGTTTGCGAGTGCGGAATTCTGCATTAGACAGTGTTGCAGATTGAATCACTACAGAAGTCTCCCGTACGAACTGAACCTTGCAGTACTGCAAAGTTCACATCCGAGATCCCTCCCAATGCAAGTTCGGCTCCAATCATCAGATTTTTCTGACGGGATGACTGTGGCCGAATCCTACCACGTTCAAAGGGGTTGACAACGGTCCATCCGGGGAAACTTCAGCGAGACTTATCAACACCCTTAAATGTATAAACTCGTGGCGAAGAAACGCCATTGTTTTATCGACACTTTTTCCCATTCGCGTCCGAAGCTGCCATCACAACCCCACCGAACGACTCCTACGAGCATTACCCGGGTAAAGTGCCTTGAACTTAAAACCAGACCAGATCCGCAATTGCCAGAATCAAGGTCTTTCTGCGTCAAGAAATCGGCAGAATTGTGCCGGAGAAATGATGCGTTCCTGCCTCATTGCCGAATATTCGGATTGATCACGACGTCAAATTCAGTCCGGCCGAACCCGATATGGAGGGAGTCGGCAGAAAATCTATCGCTTTTAAACCGAGCCGAGGATTATCAGGCCAACGATGGACAGCAGCGCCATCAGGCTGAAAATCGTAGCCAAAACCGCAAAAATACGTTTTCGATTCGGCTGAAACAATGCCACCGAACCCAGAATGAACGCAAACACCTGCATCAAGCCGAGTCTGCACTTCAACTGAGAAGCAAATGACGACCGAAAATTCATCTTACGGCTCGACGTGTTGCCCAGCGACGGTACGTAAACAGAATGATCAGTGCAATCCGTGGAAACAGTATCCGTGACCAAACTCCTCTCAGTCCGGAGTAATGCTCAAATTCAATATGCTCATGCACTTCGGTGACTTGAGGACTGACAACATTGAATCGATGTGTATGCCTCCAGTACTTCATGGGGCCACTTGTCTGAGTATCCACGAACCCGTTCGGACTCACATCAGAATGCTCCGCCACCCAACGCACGGGAATTGGCCCCATCCACATCGTAAATTCACCGATCGATCCATTCGCCAGCGGATCAAAACGGTGCACCTGCATAATCATCAATGGCGGTGTCAGTGCCTTTAAAATGCCCGTCTGGAAATGAAACGCCGACACGGCTTCAAACGCAGCGTTTACGGTAAATCGGTAATCAAAAACAGGCATGGTTTTTTAGGGCCACAAAGAGGCAAAGATCAAACCGGTGACTATCCCAAAGCAGACTCCATCGACGATGTCCATCAGCATCGGTCTGCGATGAGTACCGAACCAGATAGAATTCGGGACGTTGCCAAACGCATATGCCAGGATTCCAGCAGTGCCAGTCACCTGAAACACCTTTGAAAATGTTGCTCCTGCGTCAAGCGCCAGGGTTCCAAGATAGGCAATAAAGAAGCTGGTGATCAAATAAAAAGTAAAGGACTTCAACAGGTTACTGCCCATGTTGACTTGACCACTCCAGATATTCAGCGTGCCCCAGGGACCAGACGTCATGCGGTGTTGTTTTTCCGGATCGGCCATCGCCTCTTTGCTGCGCGCCATCGGAAACATGTACTGCCCCGGTCTTAGTCCCTGAGCGCGAATAAAGTCGATCATCTTGCCTTCCTCTGGCATCTCCCGCCAATCGGGTGTGTGGTGACCAATGACGACCCACGCCAGAAAACTTGCGAAGAATACGGCAACAGCAGAAAGCAGAATCGGCAACCACAATGTGGCAATCTCACTCATCGTTTTTCTTTCTTCGATCAAAAGCCAACCGTAGGACGGGACTCCAGTCCCGTCCTGACTTGACTTGAATACACCCATGCAGAAATGCCACAGGATCCGAACGCTATTGACCTCATTGTAGTCACCACACAGTCATTTCCGCAGGATTTCACTGACCTGCTGAATTGTTTCTACAGAACTCAACAAAGCCGTATGATGAAGCGTGACCAGACGCTCGTGCAGTTCCGTTGCGTTTGCCAATTCTCCGACAGCACGAAATCGTTGCCTGCTATGAATCTTGTGCAGCCCGCCAAAGCCCGCGTCGATGGGAACACCCGCCAAGCGGGCAGAATCACAAAACTGTATGCGGCCGCTTTCGCTGAAATCTTTATGCAGCAGAAACGCTGCCTTGTAATAGGCGGGCTGATTCTTTCCACCCTGCTCGCCTTGAATCAGATTCATGGCAGATTGCATATGCCTGCTGGCAGGTCTCTCCCCAACGCCAGGACTTTGCGATGAGATTCCCAGTGCAGCTATGAGCTTCAACAATCGTTGATGTCGCTGCACGTTGTATGCATCCAGCCGCAAAAGCTGTGGCAGCAAAACGGCTGCCTGCATTTCCGAAAGCGGGTAAGCGTCATTTCCACGTTGAGTATACAGGCGAATTCTCTGAGCCATCTGAGCGTTCGACGATATGACCGCGCCGCCACGTCCGGACGTTAATAACTTGCTGCCGCCAAAACTCAATACACCGACGTCCCCGAATGTGCCCACACGCTGGCCATCAATCATCGCGCCGGGAGCCTGACATGCATCTTCGATCACAGCGATTCCTCGCTCAGCAGCGATGCCGCAAATCTCCCGCATCGGAACCAGATTGCCATGAAGATGTGAAACGATGATTGCTCGAGTGCGATTTGTCATCGCAGCCTCAATTTGCCCAACGTCTGGTATCGGATAGCCGGCAATCGTGTCGATCAGCACCGGAACGCATCCGACCGTGAGGACATTGACGAAATTTGCCTTAAAGTCATAGGCGGCGAGAATGACTTCATCGCCAGCTGAAACTGGTATCGCGCGCAGAGCCAGCTCGATCGCACACGTGCCACTGCTGCAGAGAATGGCATGCTCCACATGATGATACTCGCACAATGCGGCAATTAGAGCATCGCAGTGCAGCCCGTTATAGCGTCCCCATGAACCGTCAGCCATCATTCGGATAAACGCTTCGAGAGTCGCGTCTTCAACGATGGGCCACGATGGAATTCCAAGTGAATTTGGCTGATTAGTCACCAGCAGCTTCCTGCTCTATTTGCCAGACGATCGCCACAATTCGAATACTGTTGTAATCGATCAAACTTTCCAGATGCTCAAACACGGGCCTTAAGCGTTCACAACCAACCTGACCAATCGCATCTCGCACTTTCTTTTGCACCTGTGCGGGAATCCACGGATCGATATCCACAATGCGATGGGTCTTGACATATTCGCCAAGATACTTGCTGACCGTATCGACGGAGCGATCGAGTTGATTGGCGACGTCTTCAATCGATAATCCCTGTTCGAACAGATCAAAGTACTCACTCAAAGTACTCTCGCTTGGCCGCGAAGACCGGCTGCTGACACGAGCAACGGCTGCGTTGGTATTTTCAACATTCATCGGAAGATTGTGAGACTGACACCATTCCTTAATCGTATGCAGCACGACAACTCCGAATTCTTTCTGCTTCTGAGCGCCAATACCATGCACACGTGCCAGCCCTGCGGCATTCGAAGGGCGCTGCCGTGCCAGATCTCGAAGTGTCGCGTCGCTGAAAATAATGTACGGCGGAACCTGCTTCCGGACCGCGAGGCGATTCCTCATGCCTCGCAGTTCTTCAAAGAGTTCACGATCGACACCATCCCATTGATCGTCCAGCGGCTGAGCCGATTCGGCAACCTGCAGACGAAGCAACGTGGGTGTCGCCTGACCTTTCAGAAGTTGACGCCCGGCTGGCGTTACTTCCAGACAGTTGTATTCCCCCACCTGACGCATGAATCCCTGAGACAGCAATTGGTCAATCCAGTTCCGCAATTGCGGCTCCGGCTCATTCTTCAGCAGTCCCCAGGTGCTTAACTTGTCGTGTCCGTTTTCCACGATGCGTTTTGCCTTCGAGCCTCGCAGAACCTGCGCCGTGTATGCGGCCCCGAAACGTTCTCCCTGACGTATGACGCAAGACAGAATCTTCTGACCAAGAATCTGCGGGTCCTCAACTGGCTTCATTTCGTTCAGACAGAAATCACACGCTCCGCAATTATCGGATTCCAGTTGCTGGCCAAAATGCTCAACCAACTGGCGATGTCGACATCGAGTGCTCACGCAATACTGCTTCATCGCGGCAACTGATCGCTGGCCCGCGCGAAGCACTTCAGGGTCCTCCGTGTCCTTCATCAGGTATTCCCACGTGTCCGCATCGTTGGCTGCGTACAACAGACAACACTCCGCCTCCAGACCATCGCGTCCCGCGCGGCCGCTTTCCTGCTGGTAGTTTTCCAGCGAACGCGGCATTTCCGCATGGATCACAAAACGCACGTTGCTTTTGTCAATCCCCATACCGAACGCGACCGTTGCCACAATGATGCTGACGTCTTCGTCGATAAATGCGTCCTGGTTTTTTCGGCGATCTTCATCCGACATTCCGGCATGATATGGCAAAGTCTTAAAGCCCAGTCGGTTGAGTGATTCGCTGGTGCTGTCTACGTTTTTGCGACTGATGCAGTAAACGATTCCGGATTCTCCCTTGTGTCGATGCAGAATACGCTGAATCTGACCGATCGAATCCGTGCGACGCTCAACGCGATATTGCAGGTTCGGTCGATCAAACGAACCCACCAGAATCTCGGCGTCAGCGATCCCAAGCTGTTCGGCAATGTCGGCACGGACTTGTTCTGTTGCAGTCGCCGTGTATCCATGCACGGAGGCTTTGGGGAATGCGGTCTTCAAGCATCGCAATTGGCGATATTCGGGACGAAAGTCGTGCCCCCATTGACTGATACAATGGGCCTCATCAATCGCAATAAATGAAACACCAGCGTTTTGCAGAAACTCGATGGTCTGCGGCTGGACCAGTCTTTCCGGGGCAATGTACAGCAACTTCAGTTCACGGCTGCGAATTTTTGCGGCCACATCACGTTTGTCCTGAGCGGTCTGCATGCTGTTGATGCACGCGGCGGATACACCTACAGCCTGCAGTGAATCTACCTGATCTTTCATTAGCGAAATGAGCGGCGAGACAACCAGCGCAAGACCCTCGCGCGTGATGGCCGGTACCTGGTAGCACAGCGATTTGCCTCCGCCCGTCGGCAATACGACAAGTGAATCGCGATCACTCATGACCAGCGCCATGGCTTCGCGCTGCATCGGTCGAAAGCCGGGATAGCCCCAGTACTGTTTCAAATTGGCCAGCAAACTGGTCGCAACACTCTCGTTCATCGTTCAGTACTTCTTTTGGACGTCAATCAGACAGAGATCTATTGAAGCGGTTCAGCGGACGCTGGTGGCTTGCCTTTGCCACTGCGAACATAGGCCGCCCGATTCTGAGCGTACTGATCTGCGGACTCGACGATCTCAATAACCTGATCTGATTTGGAAGCGTCAAACATCTTCTTCAAAAACGGCACGCACCAGCCGCAACCCGTTCCTGCGCCGCCGCATTCACTGATTTCACTTGGCACACGCGGTCGATGAATTCGCAGGAAGTTTTGCACTTTCCGCTGAGTCACGTGAAAACAATAACAAAGTTTGTCATCTGGCTGCATGATACAACACCCGTCTCTTGAACAGGCTGGAACTTAAAACTACGCAGAGCGACGCACCGTGCCTCGCAACGCCGTTGAGGAATCTGAACATTCAACCCGTGGCCGAATGGCCAGGTTGTGTGCAGCTTGCTACGGCCTGGCCTCTTGGCCACGGGTTAAACGTCTGTCTTTTCCCGGTCAAACGGGCACCACTATCCTCCCATCTTCGGCGATTTGAGTTTGTCTGCACAAGTCATCTCAACGCACCGTCCTGAGAATTCCGTCGCATAGTTTGCGGATACCCTGAAGACGCTGCCTTCAGAGAAGGGCCGAGATGATGCCTCCAAAGGCCATGCACTGTGGGTCAGTCAGCACTCCGTCCGCATCGCCTGGCCTTTCGGTGTCAATTTCGCCACACGTGATGCAAACAGGCATCATGGCCAGACGCCGTTGTGTAAAGGCGATGAAACGCAGAGAGTTTCCGCAAATCAACTGGTACCTGAGTGCCACATCAAAAACTGCCAGTTTTGCCGGGCAATAGCGTCCAATCCCGCAACGTCGTTGAGGCCGCGTTCCGCGCGGAGAGTGTTTGTGGTACCCCTGACTTTTGGTTCGGCACGCCGAATGCTTTTCTGCGAATCCCCGGCTGCAACGGCATGCAGGTAATCATGGCAACGCTTTCGGCAGTTTGAGTTATCCCAGTTTCCGGCAGACACGCGGCGATATTTTCGTCTGCGCTATTGCGATATAGGATCAAATCATGCGAAACAATCAAATCCCGTCGGGCTTTGCAATCACATTCGTCGGTGCAATGTGCTTGTCAACAGGTGCGGCAGCGCAACAGACGAAATCAACTTCGCTCAGACAATTGGTTCCGCAATTCGCGACAGATGCGATCGAGTTCGATTCGGGGCTTTGGCGATCTGAATTTCTCAATCAGCGAAATCCCGAAGATAACGACGCAGAGGAGCCGGGATTGGACGGTACAAAACCAGCAACACCGCCCGTCCCCGCGAAAAGCCCTGAGCCAGCATTCGTCTATAGCAACAAACTTATCACGATCCCGCTCGATACTTCTGCCGTGGCTGAGACTCACGTGCCTGATGCAAAAGACGAGTCGAGCCTACAGGCGGAAACAACGATGTCGGAGTGGGAAAATGCAGTGGCAGAATCGGGAGCAAGCGTAACGCTGGGCTCCACAGCATCAGGGCCTTCGGTAATATCCGCCATCGTCGGCTTCGTTGGCATCATGATTGTCATCGGAGCCTATGTATCGTCCGGAAATCGCAATCGCTAGCGCGCCTTAGAAACCAGTACGGCCTGCTGATACTTGAGGAACGCGACGCTTTCAAGTTTGTTCGATTTCAGATCAGCTTCCCAGTTGGCGATGCGCTGATGATCATCCGCGCTAAGATTGCGAGTCAGCTGGTGTGCGGCTTGCAAGTGAAGACTTTCATTGGGTCGCAAATCCAGCTCCACAGATATAGGCATGCGATCCTTCAGTTTTCGCAGCGCTTCGTTGAGTGCAATTCGAGGCTCTGGAAGCAGGCTGTTCGGGTGCAGAATAAAGTTCAGTCGCGCGGTCCAGTCTGCGTAGGCCAGATAGCGTTCGACCTGCTCAGCGTCGTCCCATTTGCGCGTTTCGACACGATAAGTCATGGATGGAGATGACAGAACCAATGTCTCCTTCATGGGATCGAAGGTCTGATCAAAAGCCGGATGCAGCTGAAAGTCGATGGCATCTGCGGCGCGTGCTGAATTCGGACTCCCTGCCAATCGCAGTTCCTGAACATACTTAGTGGTTCTGGGTTCCAGCGAATTCATTTTATGGCGAATCTCGTCGAACGTCAGAGTTGTTGAGAGGCCGCGTGAATTGTTCAGAATTGAAAAACGTCTCTCTACAGGATCAAAGATCACGACCTCATCTGCGGCGTCTACATAATCGTAAATACGACCGTTGTGACAGAGGCTCAAACTGCTGCTTACCATCTGGTTGGACCTGGAGCTTTTTTCAAGATCATAGACGTGCGTTGATATACGCAGGCCTTGCCCGAAACAGACGGAACTGAGACACATTATTGACCAGAAAAGAATGCCACGAAGTGCCATCAAACGTCTCCTGCGGCTGCACGACGGCAGCCTGCCATTCATCAAGTAAACCTCCTGAACAGAATAGCAGCGACCGGTTCAATGACTCAATGAGATTCATGAGTCTGTAGGGGCACGAAATTCCGCAACTCAATATTCAACGGCGAGCATCGGCAGTTTTCGCCGCATGTAAAGATTCGCGGAAACAGTGAGGGAGCAAACACGGAGGAATGGAATCTACACGGAGGGCTGACGCCCAACCGCTCGCCGGGATGGCCGCCTCAAACCCGTTTCGCGGCAGACTCAACGATCTGCCGAACCAGTTCGTTGTAACTCATTCCCACTTTGGTCGCGAGCATCGGCAGGTCAGAGTGTTCGGGGTGCAATCCAGCAAGAGGATTTGCTTCGATGAAGTTCGGGCAACCATTTCCGTCAGATCGCAGATCGATGCGCCCGGCGTCGCGACCGTTGAGTTCGCGCCATGATATCAGAGCGATGCGTTCGGCATCTTTTACTTCCGGATCGTTGTCGGGAAGCACCAGATCATAACGGACAAGTTCTTCGCAGCGTTCTTTGTTGGTATACGAATACGCTCCAGGTTCCGCGTCGGACAGTAACACGATTTCCAATGTACCAAGAACACGTGCAGCATCGCCGGTGCCCAGAATGCCAACTGTGAATTCTCGACCACTAAGGTATGTTTCGACCAGCACTGGCTGTCGAAACCTGGTGAGCAGCGTTTCGCATACATCTCGCAATTCGCCGGGTGATGAAATACATGATGCGGGCGAAACACCTTTACCAGTACCTTCAGCAATCGGCTTGGCAAAAAGTGGAAACGGCAGATCGATGTTTGCCACATCAGCAACAGTTTCAACGACAGCGAATCGCGGTGTCGGCGCACCACATTTTTCGACGAGTGTCTTCGTCAGGCCCTTGTGCAGACAAACCGCCATCGCGACGGGATCGCCAAACGTACAGGGAATGTCATACGCTTCCAGTAGCGCTGGAACCTGTGCCTCGCGGGCAATGCCGTGCAGTCCTTCGCAGATATTAAAGACAAGATCCCAGCGGTCTCCGGCCGCAAGACGCGTGACGAGTTGCCGAATGTGACCGATACGATCAGTTTCGTGGCCCATCGCGCGGATTGCGTTTTCGAGAGAGTCGATCGTGTCCGCTCGATCAAATTCGGCAGTCGCTTCTTCGGAATAACCTTCAGCAAGGTAGGCGTCTCGCAGGTCGTACGTCAGTCCGATTTTCATGCTGCTGTGCTTTCACATGCCGCGTGTGTGTCTTCGTGTTCCACGATCTCCACGTACAACTGCGCCCGAAACTGCTCCGCCTGATCACGATCCATGCCCAGGACCTGCAGCAGTTTTTGTTCAGGTTGCAGTAATTGCACAGGACATCCGCCAGCAGGCTGTTCTTTGAGACCGTCTGCAGTGTAGTCGAAGGGGTAGAGCCGACAGATGAGTGGCCGAACTGTCGATTCAAGTGTACAACCCTGCGGCCCCAGGAAATAACAATCGCCGTTTGGCTGATGCTTGACCACGCGCCGTTTGCCGTCGGACCGGAAAACGTGTTTCTGCCAGAATGGGTCTTCTTCCGTCTGATCATAGGCCGGATCGGCGGGCGGACGAAATTCTGTGAAGTTTGTTGCTGACGAGGCCTGGGTGATTCGACGAACATCGCCGAGCGTGACAAAAATATCCGTTGCCTGACAACAGGTAGAGTAATGCTTTGCGCAGCGCGCACAAAGAAATTCGTCTGACACAAAGATTTCCTGAACAGTACGTGAAAGTAATGGTTCAACCGACTTAGCGAGCGGCAGGGTGTGAGCCCTCCGAGTGGAATCGCCGGCAGGTTACTCGGAGGGC
>JANOZG010000588.1:0-1894 GCA_031429275.1 Planctomycetota bacterium | reverse complement strand
AGCCGTCACTCCGAGAATTGGCTCCGTGCCCGGCGCTCCCATAATGATGGTCCCGCCCACGATTTCTCCCATAAATTCGATGTCTGCCGTGGTGATATCCATTTGCAATTCGCTGCCGTCAGCCAGTTCGTAACTGCGACGACCTTTAGGCTGCAATCCAATCGCTGCCAGTTCATCCCGCGGAACCAGGGAATCCGTGGCTCCGGTGTCGACCAGAAACAGGCTCTCCCAAAATCTTTCTGGTGCAGCGGGATTGCGAATTCTCACAGTAACGTGTGTAGCACCCATAAATTGAATCCTCCCTCGATTGCAAAGACCGACAGCAACCGCAATTAATCCACGTAAACAAACTCATTCAGTCGGAACAGCGACCGCACCAACGCCTGCCAGCTTTGCTGCTCCAGTATAGCCAATCCTTCATCATTTGATTCCAATTCCTTCTGCGTCTCCGCCAAAAAACCCATCGCCTCTGACTTTTCATCTGCATCCGGCAAACGTCCGAACATCAGCAACCAGCATCTATTCATCCGCGAACTTTCGTCGCTCGAATCTGCCTGCAGACGACGGACCATTCCTTCCGCCTGCTCATGCACGAATTTGTCATTCAGTAAATACAACGCCTGAAGCGGAGTCGTGCTTGACTGTCGAGCTGGCGTGCTGGTAGATGGATCGGCTCCGTCGAAGATTGCCAGATAAGGATGCCGCTGAATTCGCTGAGTCATCAAGTACACGCTGCGACGATTCGTCTCATAGACAGCCTTGAAGGGATTGTGCTGAGTGAACTTCCATTCGCTTTGAGGAGGAAATGGATGCTCGACACCCTTCGTTGGATCAAGATTTCCACTGAGCAGCAACATCGTGTCTCTGATCGCTTCCGCATCAAGACGGTGACGAGGCCAGGCTGACAGCAGATCGTTTGTCGGATCTTTTTCCGCCGCAGCAGGAGACAGTTGGCTGCTCATGCGATACGTCCGAGACAGCATGATCGTGCGATGCATGGACTTAATCGACCAGCCGGAATCCATGAAGCTCTGAGCCAGCCAGTCGAGCAATTCCGGGTGAGTCGGCGGCTTTCCCTGTCGGCCAAAATCGTTTGGTGTCGGCACGATCGCCTTGCCAAAGTGATGCTGCCAGATTCGATTCGCCATCACTCGCGCGGTCAGTGGATTCGTGTGATCCACAATCCAGTTCGCCAACTGCAGGCGACCGCTTGTATGATCATTCTCCGGCAATGAAAAACCTTTCAGCACTTGCAAAAATCGTCGCGGAACTACGTCGCCGGATTTCGCCGGATTGCCCTTCACCTGCACGGCGGCATCTTCAATTGTTGCGGCTTCCGCAACGGCGTAGAGCGTTTCGTATGGCAATGGTTGCCCGGCAAAAGCCCGTGCGGCATCCTCGGCCTGGTCCTGCTGTTTGTCGAGCTGCTCACGAGCTTCCCCGGTAGCGGCATCTCGTTCCTTCTTCAATCGCTTCACTTCGGCATCGAGTTCCTTCTGACGCGTTCGCCGTTCGGATTGAATGCGTTCCACTTCTTCCGGGGATGCAAACGTCACGAAGTCTCGTTGGCGTTGTTCCAGCTCAATCCCCGGCCATGGGTACCGAGTGCTGTGAAAGATCCCGTACAGCGAATAATAGTCTTCCGTTGGAATCGGATCGAACTTGTGATTGTGGCAGCGAGCACAGTTGATCGACGTGCCCAGGAACGTGCGACCAAGGTTGTCGATGGTGTCTTCTATGGTCAAATGCTGTGGATAGTCATCGACACGAGAACCAAACCGCCGAGCGTTCGCGATGTAGCCGGTCGCCACAGTTCGACTTCGTTTCTGTTCAGCCGTATCGCTCGCCAAAAGGTCGCCGGCCAATTGCTCGCGGACGAACTGATCGTACGGCA
>JANOZG010000587.1:0-19127 GCA_031429275.1 Planctomycetota bacterium | reverse complement strand
CGGCGCAGCCAGTGTCAGTTTCATGCCCGACATGGCAGATGCGATTGCCAGCGACATCGACACATTGTTGCCGTCACCGACGAATACCAGGTGCATGCCTTTGAGTTTTCCGAATGTCTCCTGAATCGTCAGCAGGTCGGTCAACGCCTGACAGGGATGACGTTCATCGGACAAACCGTTGATCACAGGGCAGCTGGAGTGCTTCGAGAAATCTTCGATCAGCTGATGCGAAAAAGTTCGCATCGTGATGATATCACTGAACGAACTCAGCACCTTCGCAATATCCTGCAGTGATTCGCGTCCGTTGAGCCCGGCTTCTGCAGTGGTCAGAAAGATTCCGGAACCGCCGAGATGAATCATGGCGGCCTCAAAGCTGTTACGAGTTCGCAGCGACGGCTTTTCAAACAATTGCGCGAGGACTCGCCCCTGCAGCAATGGAGGCCGTTCGCCGTTCTTGAACAGCGCTTTCAGATCCGCCGCGCGCGTAAGTACGGCCGTCAGGTCCGAGGGCGTCAGATCATAGAGAGAAGTAAGATGCTTCATCGTTCTGCATCAGTGTTCAGGTCGTTGCAGGGTTGAGTCTGCAAACGGTTGTTTCAGAAAATGAAAAAGACTGAGCCGTCCCGACGCGCGGAACAACTCAGTCAGCCAGATTTAATTGCGGTTCGAAAACTCAACTTTCAAACGACGCATTTTGCGGACAATCGCAGTGTTTGATTGCGACTTCATACCACATACGACACTACTTAAGGCACCGTGGGCGCGGATTCCCAAAAAGGGAAACTGGAAGTGTGGCGACTTTTGCCTGCAGCGCTAAGTTCGACACGCCGAAAAGGCCGTCCTTTGTCGGCGTGCGGCAAATCTTAACCTACGATGCTGCCGGAGTTTCGCGGGCGTAGTCGAACATTGGAGACGACAGGTAGCGTTCGCCTGAATCGGGCAGGATCACCACGATTGTCTTGCCAGCGCTTTCCGGACGAGCGGCAACTTTCAATGCCGCCGCCATCGCGGCCCCACAACTGATGCCGCACAGGATGCCTTCTTCGCGAGCAACGCGCGGAGCCATTTCCATGGATTCCTCGTCGGTGACCTGTACAACTTCATCCACCAGTGACATATCCAGAATGTCAGGTTTGAATCCGGCACCAATGCCCTGAATACGATGTTTGCCCGGCGCGCCGCCGGAGAGAACCGGACTGCCGGCTGGTTCCACAGCAATCGATTTAATCGCCAGGCCTTTTTCCTTTTTCAAGTAACGTGTAACACCCGTGATCGTGCCGCCTGTGCCAACGCCGGAAACGAAAATGTCGACTTTGCCGCCCGTATCTTCAAAGATCTCCGGGCCGGTCGTGCGGAAGTGAATTTCAGGATTGGCGGGATTCTTGAATTGCTGAGGAATGAAGCAGTTCGGCTTGCTTGCCATCTCTTCGGCCCGCGAGATGGCACCTTTCATGCCTTCTGAACCCGGCGTCAGGATCAGGTTGGCACCAAACGCTCGCAGAATCATGCGACGTTCAACGGACATTGTTTCAGGCATGGTGAGTGTCAGCTTGTAACCTCGAGCCGCACAGACATATGCCAGAGCAATGCCAGTATTACCGCTGGTCGGTTCGATCACTTCCATACCAGGTTTCAGGCGTCCGGAACGTTCAGCGTCCCAAATCATCGCCGCGCCGATGCGGCACTTTACGCTGTAAGCAGGATTTCTGCCTTCAATTTTTGCCAGGACAGTTGCCTTCAGCCCGGCAGTCAGGCGGTTGATGCGGACGAGCGGTGTCCGGCCAATGGTCTCTGAATTGTCGCTGAAGATCGCCATCTGTATTGAACCTTTCTCATGGGAAACGAAGTGACCTGATCCATCGGCCGAAGTTTAACGACCAATGGCGACTTCGCAAATCTCAAGAGAAATCCGACGCAGCGGCACGCATTCGAGACCAAACATTGCCGGTCGACGGAACTCGCAGTCGCAATTTGAGATTTGAGATTTGAGATTTGAGATTTCAAATTTCAAATTTGAGATCTCAGATCAGCGAATCATGACGCAGGGTTGTTTGACGCCATTTTAGCCTAAAGCATTCCGCAGCTTCGTTGGCACCGCTGCTTGCCTTTGAACGAACCACGCAATTGCAACAAACGCCAACACAAGTACCAGCTGGGAAACCATGAATATCAGCATTGCAGCAAGTCGGCCCTCAGTGAATCCGTAGGAGTGCAGACCAGCCTGCAGTTGGTTCACACCGAACCAGGACCACGCCGTTACAATGTTGCCGACGATGGCCAGTGCGGCGGTCCCGAAGTCGCGCACCAGTTTTCCCCAGCGTGCATGCAGAATGAAGGCGTTCCACAGCACAATCATCATCGCGCCGTTTTCTTTAGGGTCCCAGCCCCAGAAGCGTCCCCAGGAATCATCGGCCCACAAACCACCCAGGACTGTTCCGACAAGGCTGAAGAAGATCGCGAAGCAGATGACCCCATAAACCATTTTGCCAAATAAACGGTATTCTTCAGTCGGCTTGTCGGACAGACGAATTCCAGCTGCGCGGCTATTGAAGACGGCCATCACACAGTACGCGATGCCCATAAAGCCAGCCAGCATCGTCGCTACATAACCAAGCGTAATACATACGACGTGCGTCGCCAGCCAGAAGGTTGTGTCAAGTACCGCCTGCATGACGCCCAATGTGTCGCCTTCGTCCAGTGCAAGGTAGCCAGCGATCATTAAAGTCGCCGCTCCAACTGAAGCACCAATCAGATTGCCGATACCATGTTTCAGCAGCAGTTCAATAAAGAAGCTGCCGAGCACAATGCCCCAACCGATGAAAATTGCCGACGAATAAAGATTCGTAACGGGAGGTCGGCCGGAAATCCACATCCGCAGAACCAATGCGACTGTGTGCAGAACAAAGGCCAACAGCATCAGACTCAACGAGACGTTACGCAGTGTTTTTCCCGCGAACAGCCATCCGATAAATGTTAACACGATGATCGGCAGGTAGATGCAGATCGTAAGGTAAAACGGTTCAACAAAGTTGAACCACGATTCCAATTTGACAACGCTCAGGCTCAAATGCGGCAGTTCCGTAGATTTCAGTATTTCGCCATATGATGTAATGCCCTTATTGAAGGCATCCACATCCGAATCCTTCCATGCCGTCAGGATGTTTTTCACGGCCAGAGCATTTGCGTCGAATGTCTTTGAGTTTTCACCACCAGGCATCAGATGTCCGACGCGTTTCTGCAGGTCGTCCCAAACCAGCTGAATGAGTTCTTCATTCATGGCCTTCGACAAAACCTTTGGATCTTCAACTGCCAGTTTCTGCAGACGTGTTCTGATCTGAAGCAACCGTTTGTCTTCAGGATCACGTTCTGAAATCGTGGTGAAGACTTCAAACATCTCCGATGAAATTCGACTTGCAGCAATCTCACTCATCTTGTCAGCAGGCACTGAAGCCGCAATTTCTTCCGGAGTGAGTTTAGGATCGGCTTCGGCGATGATCGTCAGAATTTGATTCAGGAACTCATCCTGCACTCGAGCAGCCGCAATTTTTGCCTGCAACTGAACATCAATTTTTCCGTCCGCAGGTGCATCTGGATTCTGCGCGGCACCTTCTTTGAGGATAAGGTAGCTGCCCGTGACGGAGCGTTCGACAAGTTCGGCAGGCAGCTTTTCATTCACATACTTTTTGAAGTCGTCCAGCGTCACGATGCCGTTTTCATTCATACGTTCATTCAGCTGACGAATGGAATTTGCCGCAATCATCGTTTCCCAGGATCGTGTTTCGTCAGTTGAACCGGTCGGCACGGGACTGACAGGGGCAGTCGTGCCCAGCAATCGCAGGACTCGCCATGAATCCACATACGCACCGATCAGACCATCCGAATCTCGAAGGATAAAGACCTGTGACAGTTGATCAACGCGACCCATCGTTTCGAACAACGCACCGACGCGGCGTTCGATGTCCGTCATAATGTTCTGCTGATTGTTTTCCTGTTTCTTGCGGCCAGACTGCAGTGCAGGTTCCATCTCCTTGAAATTCTTTTGAATTTCGACCAATGAGTAAGTCAGGCCGGGTCGTTTTTCCAGATCCAGCAATGACAGCAGTTCATCATTTTCAATCTTATAGATGCGGTGTCTGGCTGCGATTTCCGGACGTGTCATGACATCCAGCATCCAGTGAATGGCGGGCATCTTGCGAACCATCACGGGCCGCATACGTTCTTCAATTGCGGGGACGCCGGACGCCGTGAGTTCGCGGATTTTTTCAATCCACTCCGTGTACGATCCGTTGAAATCTTTCAACTTGCTGAGGTCAACGCTTGGCCAGCCTTTCGCAAGAGTCTGCAGGATTTTCTCGCGGCGATCATCGCTGCTGAGTTCCGCAGCATCCATCTCGCCTTCGAATGTCGACTTGTGTGAGGCTGCCAACAACTGCACGCGAGCCATTGAATCGATTGGCTGTGGGCGTCCGCTCCATGCCACGGGTAACTGCGCGAAGCTGTAGAGATTCATTGCGCCATCGACGGCCTTTGGTGGCATCGCTTTCCTGCCCAGCCACGCGGTGAAGACCAGCGTCACAAGGATTGGAATGCCATACTTCAGCATAAAGGAAGTCGGTTCCTCGACTGGTTTAATTGCTGCAATCTCCGCTGATACTGCGGTGGATCGTGCTGGACCAAAGCCGGGCCGCATTTCAAACGGTGTTGCACCAGCAGGGACCGTTACTGGCCCCGGAGCAGTGACAGCGCGATCCAGGAATCGGATGAGTGTCTGGCCAAACTGAGCAAACATTCCGAACATAGCAATCATGCATGCAATGTAAGGCAACATCCAGCCCTGATTGTTGACGACGGACAGTGTCGTCATCTCCAGTCCGTCGCCCAGTGCCTGATGCCCGGTCTGGTAAAATGTCTCGCCCTTGAATCGCAGCGGGTTGTTCATCCACAATGAAAATCGTTCTGGCTTGCTATTGCCCGGTTCGGTAATTTCAATGACGGAGCGATAATCGCGGGGCGTAGATGTGCCAATGTAATTTGTTCGGCTGACATCGATCAGCTTGACCGCATAGGGCTGATAGCTTCGTTGAAAGCGGAGATAAAAGTGATAGTCCTTGCCGCCGATGGTTGCGGCTTCTGCCAGCGGAACACCACGCAGTTCGCTCGCGTTCTGCGACACGAGCATAGAATGAAGAACTTTTTTGGTGTCCTTTTCGAGCAGCTCCAGATAAACAGCACTGGTATCGTTGCTCTCCTGCATCCCGGTCACCGGAGGCAGTTCTCTGGCGACAGAGAACTTCCCAAGACCTGCATCAGTTTTCATCGTATCATCGGGCAACATGGATCGCAGTACGCTGTTGCGATAGAACCTGCGCACAGCGATATCAAATGGCATGTCGTCAAGAGTGATAATCTGGTCCGGACTCAGAGAGCCGCCAAATTCATCGCCCTGCCTGCCGCCGTCCGTCGACTTTTCGGCTGAGCCTGCCGCCATTTCCAGTCGAGATTCCGGGATGACAACAACGCTGTCTTTCTTCTCATCCTTTTGAGAGATGATGGCCAGTTCTCGAACACGAATATCGCGCACGAAGGACGCTGAATCGCCTTCAGCCAGTGAGAGCATATTTTCTTTGGCCTGCATGTCGACCTGCAATTCACTGATCATCAGCAACGCAACGCCAAAGTGCAGAACAACAATTCCACCACGTTTTTCAAACAGCAGATTCGCCCCCAGCAGTAACACCAGAGCACAGGCACCACCTTTCAGCAATTGCCAAAGAATTCGCATGTTGGGCAAATTCAGACGCGCTGCCTCACCGCCTATCAAGAAGGCGATGGGTATCGCCAGAAACACGACGCCGATCCCACCCAACATCCATCTGGTGAGTGGACTCATCGATGATTCCATCACGGTCGCCATGCCGGCCAGCACAATCGCTGCGATGCCAGCAACGGCAAGTCCGCCGAGCATCAAAAACCAGATAGCCTCAGGTGTCAAAAGTGTATTTCCGAATTCAACACCAGTCTGAGTGTTCCCGGTCCATACGACCGCGAACGTCAGCAACAGCCCCAGCGCTGTCAGACCAAGACCTGCTGCCAGTTTGTTGCCGCGAGCTTTGACTTTGAATTTCAACACGTGAGCCGCCGTCAGATTCAATAGCATAATCAGCCCAATGGTCCGTCCGCCCGGAAACGGAAAACTCTGAAACGAACCCAGCTTCGCCGCAATGAAAGCACCGTAATCTTCGACCTTGTTACTTTCCGCCAATGCTCCAAACATCGAGGGAGGAAACAGATCCTGCACGTCGATTCTGGCGACCCAGGTCCGGAAGTACTGATCCATCACTTGCCACACGTCTCGGCGGCTTTGAGCGAGGCTACCCACAAACACGATGAACATCGCGAGTATGAACATCACACACGTCAGTTTCAGAGACCCCAATGCCCCAAGCATCTTCAGAATGGATTCACCAAGATCGAATTCCGTCGCTTTGGACTCGTCACGTGAAGGCGAAAAGTCGTTGGGTAGCGTGCTGGTTGACATGTTCATGATCTCCGAAATTCGTAAATCCGTTGTTCAGCTCGTAGTCGAATTCGTAAGAATTCTGATCTCCGGGTTCGGGCAATCCAGTAGGTTTCAAACAATCACATGGGTTCGCGTCGCTGTGAGATCTGATCGTTCTGTTATTCGACCTTGAATGATTCGCAGAATCCGCGAAACACAGTTCGCTGCTTTTCTGCCAGAGCTTTGCTGCTGCGATATTTTATGATCCAGAGTTTCGTCTGATGCGGAACAATCATGCCCAGAATCGTTTCTGTGTCATTGGTGAATTCGCAGAACTTGCCGGTGGCACCTTTGAGAGTGACATCTTCGACCGACTTCATGACTTCAGCGACTTCCATTTCCGGAAGTTTCAACTGTCCTCGCCAGCGAACAATCTGAGCTTCGAGGCCGCTCGCGGCAGAAAGCCCGCTGACTGTAATTCGCGCTGAATCGTTTTTTGAGCCCGCTGTCCATGCCATCGTACTGAACTGGTCGTTTTCAGCATCTTCCCATTCTTTTGGAACGGTCCACAAGAATGGCAGCGGATCGAATTGGTCGCGCAGCACTTCCGTCGTGAGCACTTTTTCGGGCTCACGTTCAACTTCGTACTGAACGACGCGGGAGTTTTTGTTGCAGCCGACAGGAATCAGCAGGAGAAAGCAATAAATGATGTCAAAGCGGAACATGAAAACCTGATAGCCTGGCAGGAGATTGAGGTGGGATGGCTGTTCGTTGCCGTATTCTAGGCGACAGCCCGGCGAAATTCACGACGTTCGACCGAACTTCTCGATTCAACCGCCAACACGATGACAATCCCGGCACATGTCGAACCGTCGATCACTCACATGCGTCGCAACACTAAAAACTTCCCCGTTTTGTTGCTCCCAAAGCACAGCACCAGTGACCGCAGACTGATAACTTGATTCCACAAACTGAGAACCTGTCGTTGATGGATTCGTCAATGCGTTGCGAACATGCACTGGCAGGTCTGGCAACATCGGGTGACGCGACGAAACTTCTGAACCGACCTGGTTCGGTGGCACGCTGGCGCTGTCAACACTGTCAGACGAGCCACGGCCCGCCGTCGAGCCTCGTGAATCAGACCACAACGACGGCATTGCATTTCCGACCGCAATCCCAATCAGAAGTGCTGTCGTCAGACCCGCGAACGTGGCTGGGAAAATTCCGCGTCGGGTTTGAGCTGTTTCGTTCGCCAGTACTGCTTTCGAAGTGCAAACATCCATGATACCTGTCGACACATGTTTCGGCGAAGATTGCTCTCGTGGCGCGTTGTCGCCTGAACTTCGAAGCAGCGAAAACAGGCGATCATCCATAGCGTCGCCAGGCTGACGAAGTGAAAGTTCGCAGATCTGTCGTTCAAGTTCGTTCATGAATCTCGCCTCAGTCTTTCTTCCAATTCCAACAGTGCTCTGCGATACCGTGTAGCGACTGTCGCCGACGGGGTTTCGATTACTTTTCCGATCTCGTCAAATGTAAGTTCACCGTAAATCTTCATTACGATGATCTCGCGAGTCCCTGCATCGAGTGATTCGATTGCCTGACGCAGTTGCGCGGAGTTATCTTCCGTTGCCGCGCCAGTGTTCGTCATGCCGGAATCTGGTGTCTCGGCAAACAATGTCTCAGCCAATGTCAAATCTCGTTTTGCCCGACGGCAGCAATCCATTGCTGAATTTCTGACGGCTGCAAACACATACGCCGCCAGGCGACCAGATGGCGACTGCTGCAATCCGCAGAGCCGTACAAATGCGTCATGGACCGCATCTTCAGCCAGCCCTGAACATCCGGTGATCGTCAGTGCCAGAGAATACAGAGCCTGCCGATGCTGGCGATAAACCTGTTCCAGTTCGGCCAACAAAACCGCATCCTGAAAAATTGATTTGTGTGTTCGCAACAGACTCTACACGTTTGGCGGCGAAACATTTGTTCAGAAATCCTTCAGATTTCGAAATACTGCTCGAATTTGCTGAAGAATATGAAACTCGTTCCAAGGCTCCAGCCTTGGAACGAGTGTTAACTTTTCCAAAGGGATTGGTGATTCGGACACGTTAATGCTGCGAAATCGAGAAAGAAATGGACACTTCGCTGGCATGATTCCAGAATGCGTTCAGAATAGCGGTCACACTGAAATCAATCCGGCTCCGTTCCACAATGGACAACCAGGCCATGATAAACATTACTCTGCGATCCGTGAGTTGGTTTGTTGCCGTATGTTTGACGGCGTTTCCAGTACAGGCACAGTCTGTCGACGAAATGCAAAAGACGGCGATTCAGTTTCTTGAGGTCACTCAAGCAGCCGATGGTTCATGGACCAACCCGGATGCGGTAGGCATCACAAGTCTTGTGACGACATCACTGCTGATGTCCGGCAAATCTGTCGACGATGCCGTTGTGAAGAAGGGATTGGATTCAATCGTTGCCAGTCAACAGCCAACTGGCGGTATTCATGCAGGAGCAAGTCGGTTTCAGAATTACGAAACCTGCATTGCTTTGCTTGCTCTGGCTGAAGCCAACAAAGACGGACGTTACGACGCGGTCATTAAGAAGGCCGAGCAATTTCTGCGTGGTCTGCAATGGGACGAAGGTGAAGGCCTCGAGACGACCGATGGGCGATACGGCGGAGGCGGTTACGACAGCAAGCAGCGGCCTGATATGTCCAACACACAGTTTCTGATTGAAGCCTTGAAAAAAGCCGGCATCGCCGATGATGACCCAGCCATGCAGAAGGCACTGGTATTTGTTTCACGCGCACAGAATCTGGAATCTAAACACAATACGTTGCCTTTTGCGGGCAAAGTCAACGACGGCGGGTTCATTTACACGCCGGCTGGTGACGGTGAATCAAAAGCTGGTCTGACCCAAAACGGCGGACACAAATCATACGGCAGTATCACATATGCAGGACTGAAGAGCATGATCTACGCAGGCGTCGACAAAGACGACCAACGCGTCAAGGCAGCGACAGACTGGATTCGTAAGCACTACACTCTGGATGAAAACCCAAACATGGGTCAGCAGGGAATGTTCTATTACTTCCAGACATTCGCCAAGACAATGGCGGTTGTCAGTGATGATGAATTTGAAGACGCCAGCGGAAAGAAGCACGCATGGAAGATCGAGCTGACTCAGAAACTTGCATCGTTGCAGCAGAAGAACGGCAGCTGGATCAATCCCGCCGACCGCTGGTACGAAGGTGATCCAAATCTGGTCACAGCCTATTGCCTGATCGCATTGTCGTATTGCAAGTAGTCGACATTCCATGACTCCAGTGAAAGCGTGTCAACCGGCCCTCCATCGAAGGCTCCGGCGTTATTAACAACTATGTCGAGTGGGCCGAATTTGCGGGTCACTTCATCGAACAGCTTCTGGACGTCAGTTTCGTTGCTGACATCGACAGGGAGCGAAATGATGCGTTCCGATGCCGCAGTGAGGCGTTTTGCCGCGTCGTTTATGCCATTTAGATCCCTTGAACAGATGCCGACGTTGCAACCTGCGTTCAAAAGTGCTCGCGCCAACCCGAAACCTATTCCCCGGCTGGCACCGGTAATTATGGCAACTTTGCCAGATAATTCTGACACGATCGAATCTCCTCTGGTGGCAGCGTGGTTAATTGGTTCATGCAGGAACGGAATGTGCGTGTCAGCCGGAATGCACTATCCGAGTTAGTGGATTTCGTGAGAAGTCCTTTGGTCGAGGAATTCTGGCGAATCCCACTCGAAGTGCAGACCGTTGTTTCCCGCTGAATACTTCGCTTCAGAATCTGCGATTTGTAGCCGTCTGATCAGGAAAAATCTGTTCTCACGGCAATGAATGGTGCGACCTTTCAAAAAGATTCGTTGTCAGATTCTGAACAGTTTGAAATTATTGAACTGTTTGTGTCCTGGGAGAGGCCCGGGTTTAACAAGTCGTATGGCAGGTAGGGATTTCAAATCTTGTTTGAATCCGGTTTCTGGAAAATCGAAAGAAGGTGTAACGATGAGTTCCGTAATATCAAAAACATCAAACGCATTAAAGGCTCGTACAGATTCCAATTCCGGCTGGAATACGCAGGCCGGAAAAGAAACGGACACGGCGATCCTGCGATACAATCGCGTCGCGATGCTGGAAGCTGTTCTTTCCATCAAGGACCGAAAGCGACAGGCGATTCAATGGACAATAGCCGCGATTCTGCTGATGGCGGGTATTCTTGTGATTGCAGCTGGTGTCTTTGGCTGGTTGTCATAGAAAACGCGGCGTTCCTTGGCGTAGAGGTGGAATTTCGGTAGGCTTCCACTTACAACTTTTGGTTTGATTCAAAAGTTGCGTTGTCTATGCAAACGGGGAGGTCGGATCGTGTCGGATGTACTCGATAGTTTTCAGATTGAATGGCACGGCAACACAGTTGTCGTGACGCCAGCGGCGAATGTGGATTCGTTGAACTGGGATCTGGTCGAACAAGCTGCAGATCTTGTGATGGAACCGCTCGTCGCACAAGATGCCCCGATGGTAATCGTGGATCTTAGTCGAGTCGGCTATTTCGGATCAGTGTTTCTGGCACTTCTGCTGCGTTGTCATAAGTTCGTAAAGAAAAAAGGCGGCGAATTGGTTCTGTGCGGAGCCAGTGAAACTGCTCTTGAGCTTCTCCGCATTACTGCGCTGGATACGATCTGGGCGATCTATAAGACGCGAGAAGAAGCCATGCAGGCTCTGTTGAACTAGCGCCGAAATCTCGCAAGGAGGCAAAATGACGCCACCCAAACGCACACCGCTCAGGCATGTCGATCAATCCGAAACGGATGTCATTGAACATGTGGTTGAATTGAAACCACATCTGGAATTGATTCAGGAAATCAAAGAGACTGCCGACAAACTGCAACGTGACGGTGCCACGCGGGGAGACCTCAAGATTCTCAGCCGCGCTCTCAAAGAGTTGCGGTATGCGTTCAAGGTTTTTGCGCCGTATCGCAAACATCGCAAGGTCACAGTATTTGGGTCCGCTCGTACACAGCCCGACCATCCTTGCTGGAAAGTGGCCGAAGATTTCGGTCGCAGAATGGCAGAAGAAAACTGGATGGTCGTGACCGGTGCCGGTGGCGGAATCATGGAAGCCGCACTGCGGGGCAGCGGCCGTGAAATGGCCATGGGGTTGAATATCATTCTGCCTTTCGAACAGGAAGCCAACCCCGTCATTGCGGGTGACCCGAAACTTGTGAACATGAAATACTTCTTCACGCGGAAGTTGATGTTCGTCAAAGAAGTTCATGCGCTTGTTACATGCCCTGGCGGCTTCGGAACACTGGATGAGGCGTTTGAGTCTTTGACTCTCGTACAAACAGGCAAACGCGACCTGATGCCGATTGTGTTGCTTGATGAACCGGGCGGAACTTATTGGAGCGCCTTTCTGAAATATGTCCGCGATGAACTGCTGGATAATGGTCTGATCTCTCCAGGCGATCTTTCGCTCTTCAAAGTGACAGACGATGTTGAAGAAGCGGTTGAAGAAGTGCTTGGGTTTTACAGCGTCTACAACAGTATGCGATTTGTGCGGGATCTTCTGATCCTGCGTCTGCATGTGGAACCGTCCGACGAGTTCGTCGCTCGACTGAATGAAGAATTCGGTGACATCTGCGAAAGTGGAAAAATTACAAAGGCGACTCCGCATCCGCTGGAAGCCGATGATCTCCACCTTGCGGAACTGCCTCGACTTAACCTGATCTTCAATCGAAAGTCCGTCGGTCGGTTGCGACAGATGGTGGATTTGATTAACTGCGAGCTGGAACCACGCCCACCTCTGTCGTAGGTTAAGAATCCTTTATGAATCCGTCGCGTCTGGTGGAATCCATTCAACCGCAGCTTCCCGCTGATCGCTCGATTGGAATTGGCTGTGTCGGGGCGGGATTTATCATGGCGGATTGCCAACTTGTCGCCTATCGACAGCATGGCCTGAATCCCGTTATCATCACGTCGCGCACAAGGTCCACCGCTACCGCTGTGGCAGCGCGGCACGATATCGCTTGCGTTGTTGACTCGATTGAGGAAGTAGTGTCGCATCCGGATGTTCGAGTTCTGGATGTCGCTGTGCCTCCTGATTGTCAGGCAGATGTGATTCGCCGTGCTTTGAAGTCACGGCATCAACTGCAGGCGATCCTCGCTCAAAAGCCGCTGGGAGTTAACTATCGCGAAGCAATCGAATTGGTGACATTGTGCGAGGATGCCGGGGTCGTACTGGCTGTAAATCAGAACATGCGGTTTGACCAGTCCGTGCGTGCCTGCAGAGAATTGATTACTGCTGGCACACTTGGAACGCCGGTTTTGGCTACGATCGATATGCGTGCCATTCCACACTGGATGCCATGGCAGGAGCGTCAGGGCTGGGTCACCCTGCGTATCATGAGCATTCACCATCTTGATACTTTTCGTTATTGGCTGGGCGATCCTGAACGCGTCTTTGCCAGCGTTGCTCCGGATCCTCGTACGGCCCGGAAGTTTGCGCACAGTGACGGGATTGCCTTGTACATTCTGGAGTTTCCCGGTGGCGTACGAGCCTCTTCGTGGGATGACGTCTGGAGCGGTCCAGCTCGTGAAGGCAGCGCGGCAGATATCGGTATTCGCTGGCGTGTTGAAGGTACGGCAGGTATTTCAAGAGGCACCATTGGCTGGCCGGGATATCCAGAGCGTGTGCCGAGCACTATCGATTACTCAACGATTCATGACAATGGCTTATGGCACTCACCTCGCTGGGATAAAGTCTGGTTTCCGGATGCGTTCATCGGGCCCATGGCCGAACTTCTGTGCGCGTTGGAGCAGAATCGAGTGCCGACTATCAACGCTCGGGACAATTTGATGACGATGGCGCTGGTTGATGCCTGCTATCGGTCGGCAGCAGAGCATCGGGCAGTGAATCCACGTGAAATCGTGGACGGCTGCTCGTGATTTCAGGTTTGAGATATCAGGAAACTAAAGACTATGGTTCGACTTGATCGCATTTACACACGCGGCGGAGATGCTGGCATGACCAGCACCGGCGACGGGCAGCGGGTTTCTAAACTGAACGCGAGAATCATCGCTGGCGGTTCAGTTGATGAAACGAACTGCGCCATTGGAGTCGCGATTTCAGCCGGGGTTACGCCTGAGCTCAAGGAAGTCCTGACAGACTTGCAGCAGTTTCTGTTCGATTTGGGAGCAGATCTCTGCGTCGCTCTGCCTGCGGATGGACAACCGGACTTGTTGAAGGCTCGCATCTCAAACGACGATGCAGAGTCGCTCGAACGTTTAATCGACCGATTTACGGATCGCCAGCAACCACTCAATAGTTTCGTGCTGCCAGGTGGATCGCCAGCGGGGTCTCAGTTGCACCTGGCCCGCGCGGTGTGTCGAAGAGCGGAGTTGGATGTATTTCGAGTGATGGAAACAGTGCCGCTCAATGCTGCAGTAGCCATTAGTCTGAATCGACTTTCAGACCTGCTGTTCGTGCTGGCGCGAGCAGCGAATGAAGACGGCAAAAACGACGTGTTGTGGAAGCCGCGAAAGAAGGAATAGATCGTGCTTCGCCGGGTTGATGCTGGGGACTGGCCGGACCACATTTAC
The DNA here is from genome assembly GCA_031429275.1 of Planctomycetota bacterium. Lineage (GTDB taxonomy): Bacteria > Planctomycetota > Planctomycetia > Planctomycetales > Planctomycetaceae > SXXK01. The sequence goes on along the minus strand of JANOZG010000587.1, from coordinate 5,005 downwards.
AGGCCCCAATTGACTTGAGCCTGAAGGGGTCGTGCCCTGACAAGGCTCATTCTTGGGGTACGACGGACTTCCAGTCCGTCGATAAAAGTAGCCGCCGACGGACTGGAAGTCCGTCGTACAAATACAACTCAACCCCAATGCTAAAGGATGACAAAGCACAAGCTGATTCAAGAACGAAAGAACAGAGAGCGTTTGAGGCTCTGCGGGTAGATCTCTGTCTGCCAGCGTCTCTATTCCCACGCCTTGTTCGCGAGCGGCTGGTTGGCCTTGATCCACGTGTCGAGTTCGACTTGATCAGCCTGCGGGATTTTTGCGTTGTTTACAACAAGGGGCACTGCAATCTTTAACACAAGCGGGCCCGACTCACTCACAACAGCGGACTGGGCAGCTCGGTTCATCATACCTTGTGGCAATAGTGGAATTTTTTTCGTGAGGCCGTTTTTGTCCTCGTGACGAAGCGCGAAAAATAAATCAACTCCACACTGTTGCCACGCCGGATCGCCAGGTGCGCGATTAAAGAATTGACTGGCGTCTAATGCCAGGGCTGCAATTTTGTAGGCCAGCGAATCGAAGTTGATTCGTTCATCGTAAGGTCCCTGACCAATGCCGAATGCAGCGCGACAGCGAACATCGATTCGGCGGTTTCGATCGTCAACGATTTTGATAAACGTTCGCATACTGGTGGTAATTGGAGCCCCGACGGGTTTTCGGGCAATTGTGACATCCAGCAAAGCATCCAGCAGGGCCAACTGATATTCAGGCTCCGTGCAAGGGCGGTCTAATTCATCAGCAATTGCGTCACTGATTTCGGCCTGCTGTTGAGGAACAACGGAAGTCGTTGTGAGTACGAAACTGATTGCCGACGCTGTGATCACTTTTACCGAATTTGGCTGTTCAGGATCTTTCAACAAGCCAATCAAAGCAGTCAACGATTCGGGGTGATTTTCAACAAGCCCTGTTGCCGTGGTGTTAACGTTCAGTTCTTTAATGACCTGAATCGCAATGGAACGAGCGTCCAGGTTGTTATCGAACATTTGCTTTGCCACCGCAAGGACGGCATCGCAGTATTTCTGTCGGTAGGCTTTGATGCGTTGAACGTTTCCAGCCTGACTGCCGGCTCGTTTAACTTCACGGTCCATTTCATTCAGCAGCCCCTTGACGTTGTCAGGGTTTGACACGAATGATGGATCTGTTGCCTGAAACAATCTGTACTTCAAGGAAAGTGTCAGGTTTTCCATTTCGGCAGCAGAGTCCGTACCATTTTGAACATTGGTCGTGACCGTTCGTTTTAGCTGCAGATACTTTGGCTCATCAATACGTTCCAAAGGATTGTTGATATCACGGATTTTTCGCGTCAACGCTTGCTGTTCGATAATCGTCTGCATGCAGTCCTGAGCTGGTTGCTGCATTGCCGGGTTTTCCGGCTGGGGCTGTATTGGCGGAGGGTCAGCTTGAGGTTTGGCTGCTTCATCCGTAGTTGCAGCCGGGGCCGCCGGTTCAGCGACTTTGTCCTGAGCGCGAATATCACCCGCCAGCGATATGCAAATCGTCAGTACGATCAGCAGACATTGGCTGACAGCAACAATGCCACGTGGGATCGGATTGCAGCGGAAATCAACAGGCATAGGCTCACCAAGACAGGAAGACTTCATTGTCTCGTTGGTTTTTCGGGAATTCAGATTTGCAGCATCCTGGAAACGTCAGCAGTCTCAAGCCGCAAATCCAAATACAATTCGAGCCGGTCCTGGCCCGCCGTCTGTTACCTTTGAATGCCGAGTGGCATCGCAGGAACTTCCGGAAAACGGGTTAACATGACAGGTTCTAGGGTTCACGTCCAGAATCAGTACTGCCGGAACGCCACAATTCAACGAGTTTCATGGCGGTAACCCGGCAGGTTTGGCAATATCGCATAATCGTGCGCCATGTTCCAGTTTACCGCAAGCCGATTTCCGGGCTCCTGATCGGCAGAACCCACATAACCTAACCATTCGGATGAGAAATCAGACGGCAATCCCGGAATCCGGGGGTTCACGGTCGCTGTTGTTGGCTGGCTATCCCAAGTCGCTCAATTTCCATTTCCAGACGTTCGATTCGCCGCAGCACATCCATGCGGTGCAATTGGGAGAAGAAGGTGACCAAAAACGGCACTGCAATCAGCGATAGAGTGCCAAATCCCCTGTCAGGCCCTGTGATATTCAACCTAAGTACATTTATGAACAGGAAGTAAATTACTGCCGCGGCAAGCGACGGATAAACAAGCAGTCGAACGATTGGCATCAAGGAGCTCCTGAAAAAATTCCGTGACCTGTATCCTTCATCGTCTGTGCTGGCCAAAACGGGCGGGTGAGTGACGTGGTTTAGGCTCCCCGGTACCTTTCTTTGTACGGGCAAACGAACGCATGCCGTTCGCCAAATTCTCTCACTGCAACCATGGATTCGCATCCAGGAACTTATCACGCCAATGATAATGATCCAGCAAGCCCGTCGTATCGCGATTCAGCAACCTCAACGCCGCGTAGAGCGCTTCAATTGTGGCCAGCCCTTCGCTGGGGTCTGCGAAGACTTCGGACTTGCGAGGGTACGCCGTCTGGATGAGCGGCAGCGAGCGAACTTCTACATGTTGATAGAATGGCTCCATCCGTGCGGCAAGTCGCCAGGTGCCGTCGAGCAGCAAAAGACCTCGGTGCGAATCAGTTTCTGAAAGGACCGGGCCTCCTATTCCAAGTCGGACATACCCCGTAATATCGATCGGCACAGGATGCGGAAACGTACAGAACAAGAAACCATTACGGTCTCGCAGCGGTTCGACGGAGCATTTGCTGCGTCGTTCGCGAGGATGCACCACGATCACGGTCGGCGGCGCGTCGTTGGAAGACTGAGCATTGGATTCTGAAGGCGTTGGTTCAGCGGGCATCACGATTACTCGTTGCGAATCTTTTCGATTTCAGCGTTCAGATCTGCGATCTCCTTTTCCAGGCGTGGGATCTCTTTTGGATCGTCCGGCTGATTCTTGGCGGCTTTGAGCAATTCTCGCAGACGCAGAATTTTGTTCTTTGCTGCGTCAATTTGTTTCTGCTGTTTCTTGTTCAGGGCCATTTGGCTCTAATCCCGTTCTGTTTCTGTGGCGAAATCGCCGCTGGAGACCAGTCTGGCTGGCGATCGTTATTCTGGACCACTGTCCGAAGCGGCAGCTTATCGAAGTTTTGAGTTGTTGCGAACAATGCCCGACCATTCCAAAGAACTTGTCCGATTACTTCGCAAATCGGTTCTGTCCGGAGGTTTGCAAAAAGCGGTGTTCAGCAGCCCGAAACTGCCATCAGAGTCCGTTCGCCGCATTGAAGTTCGCCCCGTAGAGATCCGTGAAGCAAAGCGATTTCAATTCTCGTCGCAGACCGAAACACAACAGACTCACCGAAATCTGGACGCCAATGAAGCCATTGCCGCCTTCGATTCACTTTGCTGTGGCGACTATCGCAACGTACGCGTCGTCATGTATTCCGGCATCAGTGAAGCACGCATGTCAAAGAAAGGCGTCTGGTTTCTAAAGACCACTGCGACTGCCTCGACGATTCCTGTGGACAAGTCGGACTCCCCGGCCCCCGAATTGGAATCGCATAATCGCGTGCGCAACTATCTCATTCCCGAAGGCGTGCCCTGTCCATTTCTGATACACACGGGCGTGATGTCTCGCGACGGCAGCGTCCGCGCCAGTCACTCTCGAAAATTTCGCCAGATCAATCGGTTTCTGGAATTCATCAATGACATTGTCGATGCCTTGCCGGCAGATCGTCCTGTACGAATCGTTGATTTTGGATGCGGTAAAAGTTATCTGACATTTGCGACACATTATCTGTTTTCCAGTATTCTCAAGCGAGACTGTCAGGTCATTGGACTTGACCGACGACCGGATGTGATCGACACGTGTCGCAAAATTGTGACCAGTCTTTCATTGCAGAACCTGGAGTTCCATGTCGGCGATATCTCCGGATATCTTTCGGATGAGCCAGTGGATCTGATGATCTCATTGCATGCTTGTGATACGGCAACGGACGACGCCATCGCTCAGGCGATTCAGTGGAACAGTTTAGCGATTCTGGCCGTGCCCTGTTGTCAGCATGAATTGAATGACAAGCTGGCCGACACTGCTCTCGCGCCCGTCACGGCCTATGGAATCACGAGGGATCGCTTCGCTGCCATCGCTACCGACACGATGCGAGCGTCGTTGCTGACGGCATGCGGATACCAAACGCAGGTGATGGAATTCATCGACATGGAACATACTCCCAAGAATTTGCTGATTCGCGCGGTGCGTCGAAAATCGGCCAGCGGCATTGCGAAGTCCGCCGCCCGCAAGGCACTGTCAGATGTTGTTAAGCTGCGTTCACAACTTGGCGTTGATTCTCTGTCGCTGGAGCGGCGATTGACCGAACTCGGTCAACTGCCATCGCCTGAAACCACCGAATTGTCGGAAGCAGCAGAAGAAAAAAACGTCCATGGTGAACTCGACACGGAAGCCGCATCATGACAAAAACACTGATTACCCTCTGCACATTTAATGAACGCGAAAATATCGTCGAGTTGATTCCGGAACTACACGCCGTTGCGCCGGACGCGACAATTCTGATTATCGATGACAATTCCCCCGATGGCACTGGAGCGTTGGCTGATCAACTTTCAGCAGCCGATCCGCGGGTGCACGTGCTTCATCGAAAAGGAAAGCTGGGTCTGGGCACAGCGATCCTCGCCGGATTTCGGTACGCCATCAGCAACGGCTTCGAATTTGTCGTCAATCTCGATGCCGATTTCAGCCATCCGCCAAAATATATTTCGCAGCTTCTTGAACGTATGTCGCAATGTGACGTTGCTATCGCCTCTCGATACGTCACCGGCGGCGGTGTCGCAGGCTGGACTCGCTGGCGAAAGTTGATGAGTCAGTCGATCAATCTCTGGGCAAAGCTCTGCTTAGGCTTGCCGACACAGGACAATAGTGGAAGTTTCCGATGTT
>JANOZG010000586.1:0-3061 GCA_031429275.1 Planctomycetota bacterium | reverse complement strand
GGGCGTGGTGTACCGCGCGCGGCAGAAGAGTCTGGACCGGATTGTGTCGCTGCACATGGTGCGGCTGTCGGAGTTCACGGAGAGCACCGAGGCGGATCGGTTCCTGCGCGGGGCCAGGGCGGCGGCACTGCTTGATCATCCGGCGCTGGTGCGAGTCTACGACGTGGGCGATGGCGAAGGCTGGGCCTATGTCGCGACCGGGCTGTTCGAGGGGATCACTCTGACTGAGCGAGTGGCTGGCGGACCGCTGGATGCCAGGACCGCAGCCGAACTCGTGCGGCGAGTCGCAATCGCGATTGCATCGGCTCATAAGAAGGGGATCCTGCACTGCGGTCTCGATCCGAATTCGATTCGGGTCGATGCCTCGAATAGGCCCCGAATCACAGGATTTGGCACGACTCGGCTGCTCGCGCCGGGAGCGACATTGACCTCAACCGCGAATAGCGTCTCTTCCTTCACCGCGCCGGAGCGGCTGGAAGCGAAGGCGACTGGTGATCCCCGAGTCGATGTGTATGGATTGGGCGGCTTGCTCTACACCGCGCTCACCGGCAAGCCGCTGTTTGCGAAGTCGTCGGTCGTCGAATTGGCTGAAGCCATCGCCCGTGACAAGCCGGTTTCCCCAGCGAAGTTGGCTCGTATACCAAGGGAACTGGAACAGATTTGCCTGCGGTGTTTGTCGAAGAATCCCACTGATCGATATGCCACAGCGTCCGAGGTCGCGGACGCGTTGCAGGCATGGCTGAAGCCGGACCATTCCGCGAGATCCTCGGCCAGGTTCCAGGATACTCAGGCCATCGCCGTGGACGACACTCGTCGAGTCATCGACCCGACAAAGCCGTCTCAACCACCAATACGCCGCCGTGTGGTTTGGATCGGACTCGCGGCCACCGCGATGGTGGGATTGGTCGCCGTTGTGGGATATCCCTTTCTATTTCCCGGAACAAATGCCAACCATGTCGCCAGGACTCAAATCACAACGCCGTCCACCCTGGACCCTGCGGCGAAACCTGTTTCGGTCAGCGACCAGCCGATCAACCCGCCTAAATCTCAACTCGCTCCGATCAATGCTCAACCACTGATCTCCAGCGAACAACTTCTGGCGGAGCTGATTCGGATCGACCGTGAATTGGCCGACAGTTTGCCCGCCGACTCCTGGAAACTGGACTATGCCACAGCGGCAGAACAGTTTGAAACAGCGTTCCGCCGATTCGGATTTGATCTGACCGATTCAATGCCGCTCGAATTGCGTGCGAGGCTCGATGCACTGCCACTCGACGCGCAGTCATTGGTTAAGCATTGGCTGGTCCGTTGGGAAATCGCGGCACTTGCGGCCCAGAGCGAGCAAGCGAGTATATTGCAGGCGGTACTTAGCGTGTTGGATGACGACCCGCAGTCACAGCAGTTTCTGGGTGCCCGATCCTCCGATAGTCCCGCACCGCTACTCGCGTTGGCGGCGAACGTCACCGCTGCAACACCAACCGAACAAAGCTTGCTGATTGTGGAAACTCTCGCCGCCCGTGACCTGCTGACTCGTCCCGAGTCGGTCAAGTTGCTGGGGATCGTCAGTCCGCTGCCGGGTGATACATTTTGGCCCAATCTGCGGCAAGCGCAGATGTATTTCCTGCGGTCAGCGGCGACGAGCGGTCGCGAGCAACGGCAGTTTGCGGCGGAGGCCATCACGCCGTTTTGTTCTGCGTTAGCTCAGCGACCACAGATCACCAAACTGATCTCACGATTCACTACGATTGGCGATGCACTTGCGACGAACCAACCGGGGGATGCGGCCGTGATTGCGAAAGTCGCCGGCGATCTGGCCAGGCAGAAGAACCATCGCGCCATCGTGGACCTGTTGACCCCCTTTGCCGAACGCAATCCCGGTGAATACGAACCCGGCCGGCTCCTGGGTGAAGCCTTGCTGGAATTGCATGACACGCCTGCCGCCCGCAAGCAGTTCGTGAAAACCGCCACCGCCACCACGACTGCGCCCGATACGTTTTTTTTGACGTGTTCCAACCGCCTGGCAACGTATCTCGACCCTGCTGGAGCAATGGAGGTCGCAAATTTGGGCCTCAAGCTTCATCCCAAAAGTGCAACACTGTGGATTGATCTGGCATATCGTGAGCAGGGAAGGCAGCGATTCCCCGAGGCACTTCAATACGCCGACAAGGCGATCGAACTTGCTCCCAACGACTGGAACGGACATTTTCGCCGAGCCGAGATCCTGTACTACATGAAGCGAACTGATGAAGCGGAAGTCTCGGCATTGCGGTCCGCCAAACTGGATCCAACTCAGGCATGGCCAGTGGTTAGCCTGGCGTCAATCGCACTCGCACGAAAAGATTATCAAAAAGCCCGCGAATACGGGCAGCGGTCTGTCCTGCTCCAGCCGACACATGGATATGCCCATTCGAACCTGGCCAAGTCCCTGGTGGGACTGGGTCAATACGACGAAGCGCTCGCCAGCTTTCAATCCGCTCAGGAACTCATCGGGCACGACGTTTGGTTATATCCCCATTGGGCCAAATGCGTTGCCTGGAACAAACAGGACTTGGCAGGGGCCGTCGTTGTTGTGGAATCAGCACTCAGCAAGACTCCAGTCACAGCCGAACATCGAGTGGTGATTGCCGCATGCTTTAGCGATCTAGGCCTATTCCCAGAGTCACTCCGAGTGTTTGATGAGGCGTTGCGGCTGGATTCGACCAAATCAGAACCCTTCCGGCAACGTGGCTGGGCCTACACCCTGTCCGGTGACCTGCCCAAGGCTCGCGACGATTTTGAAATGGCCTTGCAACTTGCCCCACAGTCCATCAACGCACACTACTATTATGCGAAATGGCACAAGATTCAGGGCGACGACGCAGGCGCGATGCCACATCTCGAAGCCATTGCCAAGCTCGAACCGCACTTGGACTTCCGGTGGGGCGATTTAGGTTGGACGGCTCTGCTCGCAGGGGAATTCACGGTATCGCGTGATGCATTTCAGAAGCTGCTCGAACTGACTCCCGGCTCGACTGACAATACGTTTGCACGCGATTGGATGGACAAAACTGTGGCGGCCCAG
>JANOZG010000585.1:0-5500 GCA_031429275.1 Planctomycetota bacterium | reverse complement strand
TGTCTAATTCTTCGCTGAACGTGTGGTTTCTTGCAATCGCCACAACCGCGAATGCACCCAGGTTCATGAACATGTAAACGAACAAGTAATACAGCAACCCTTCCACTGAATGGTTGATATCAATTTGCATGGCAGCCGCTTGTTTACTGTTGACCATGACGATCAAAGCCGAAACAGCCATGACCATATATCCAGCGTGTGCAATCGTGGAATACGCCAGCAATCGTTTTAAATTTGTCTGAGCATAGGCAGCAAGATTGCCAAAGGTCGTCGTAATGCAGGCAATAAAGCCAACTCCAACACCGAACGCGATCATCAGTGGTTCCGTCCCAGGAGCCCCGCTCAATGCCAGCGCAAAGCGCACCATCAGGGCGAACGCGCCGGCCTTTGAAGCGACCGACAAGAACCCGGCAACCTCGGCAGACGCACCTTCAAATGCATCAGGACACCAAAAATGAAATGGAACCAACGACAATTTGAACGCTAGTCCAACCATCACCAGCAGAATGCCGAGCGATACGGCTCGCAATTCGGGATCGCCAAGTCCGCCTGACCCACCTGTCGCTGCTTCGCCCAGACGTGCAGCAAGCAGCGACATGTCTGCAGTACCAAGAACACCAGCGATCAGACTGATTCCGTACAACATCACGCCGGCCGCACCGGCTCCGTAGATGACAAACTTCAGAGCGGCCTCACTGCTTGGCTTTCGTCCTTTAAGGAAGCCAACCATGGCATAGCTTGGAACGCTGGCCATTTCAACACCCACAAACAGCATCAGCAAGCTGTTCGCACTGGCCATGATCATCAAACCGATCGTCGCTCCGAACAGCATGGAGTAAAAATCCGGCCCGTCTTCGTTATCCGGAATTCCAGTCAGCGATGTCAGAGCAATAGTCAGCAGAAGAAACAACGACAGAAATGCTCGAAAATAGACCGTGAATGTATCGTGAATCAGCAATCCTGTAAAAATCTTTTGAGACACAATGGCATCTGCGGCTCCAATCTGGCGAAACTGCAGCCACGTGAAAATCAAGGCGATAAATGCGCCAAACACTGCCGTGACTGACGCTGGTACCCATCGGTCAAGGTTTACCAGCCGCATCAAGAGCATTGCTACAATTGTTGCACTCAGGCACAACTCGACGCTGAAGCCTGGAATCGACAACGATGTTGTTTCAGTAATCAGTTTATCGAGAAGCTGAGGAAACAGCATTTTGAGACTTACCGGCAAGAGAACAGGGTTCACACAACTTGCGAATCAATAACAATCAGCGTTGAGCTTGCAACTCATCCTGATCAAGCTGAGCAGCAGATTTCTGGTAGCCAGCTTCTGCAGCTTTGGCCATCCTGCTGATCGAAGGTGTCATCATGTTGAACATGATTCCGGGAACAACGCCGAAAATGATCGCTAGAGTCAACAGAGATCCAGCAATGGCAGTTTCTCGCATATTCATTGGGGTCAGGTCTTCGGGATGGGGGCCTTTGTATTCAGCTCCCAGATAGACGCGCTGCATGGCCCACAAGATGTAACCAGCAGTCAGGATCACGCCTGAAGCAGCCACGATTGCCAATGCTGGATTGAAGCTCCATGTGCTGAGCACGACGAATACTTCACCGATAAACCCACACAATCCTGGCAAGCCGAGACCTGCAAAGAACAATCCTGCAGATAAACCGCCGTAGAGAGGCATCTTTCCCATCAGGCCGCCGAACTTGTTCAGATCGCGATGATGCACACGATCGTAAATTACGCCCACCATAAAGAACATGCCAGCCGACGAAATTCCGTGAGCGATCATCTGGAACATGGCACCATTCAGGCCCATCTGCCAGTACTCGGAGTTCATTGTTTCGCCGGTCTTTTCGTTAATCTTCCAGACTGCGAGACCAAGCAACACATAACCCATGTGACTGACAGAACTGTACGCAACAAGGCGTTTGAAGTCTGTCTGAGCCAAAGCAGCAAAAGCACCGTAGATGATACTGATAACACCGATCGCTACCATCGAATAAGCAAGATACTGAGCCCCATATGGACACAGGGGGAACGCAATTCGAATGATGCCGTAGCCACCCATCTTCAGAAGAACTCCAGCCAGAATCATACTGATTGGTGTAGGAGCTTCCACGTGTGCGTCAGGCAACCATGTATGAACCGGAAAGGCTGGCAGCTTGATTGCAAAACCGATGAATAACATGATGAACGCAGCAATCTGCATCGAAGGACTCAACAGGCTGCCAGTTGTTGCGGCTTCAGCCAGTTTGATCAGGTTGAAGCTGTCTTCCCTGACACTGCTGTTGAAATAAAACATCAACATCGCGATCAGCATCAAGACGCTGCCTGCCAGTGTGTACAGGAAGAATTTGATGGCGGCGTATTCTTTGCGAGGCCCGCCCCAGACACCAATCAGGAAGTACATTGGCAACAGCATCACTTCCCAGAATACGTAGAACAGGAAGAAGTCCGTTGCCAGGAACACGCCCATCATGCCCGTTTCCAGCATCAGAAACAGCACCATATAGCCCTTGATGTGCTTGGTGATGCTCCAACTGGCTCCCATCGCCAACATACTCACAAGGCTGGTCAGAAGCACCAGCGGCATGCTGATTCCGTCGACACCAAGTCTGTAAAACACGTTCCATGTCGGAATCCATGCCCGGACGACTTCCAGTTGCATTCCCGGAGCGTCAGATTTGAATTCACCAAACCACAAAACGAGCGTCAAGCCGAATGTCACTGCCGTCGTCGCAAAGGCGAACAATCGCATGGCTTCGGCGTTCTTACTGTCAAACAGCAAGGCCAGAATCAGCGCACCGACAGTGGGGGCGAAAATGATTGCTGTCAATAAAAATTCAGGATTCATCGTCTAACCCGGAAAGGTCGTGAACAGAATTGCAAACAGAGCCACAACACCCACAACAATAAACATTACATACTGCCGTAGTCGTCCAGTCTGAATGACTCGCAACGAACGTCCGAAGGCAAATGTGGAAGTGCCAATCAGATTCACAAAGCCATCAACGATCGCTTCGTCAAACAGTTTGTCCCATTTCGAAATGAAGATCATCACTTTTGCCGAAGCATGAATGATGCCGTCAAAGATTGTCTTATCAATCCATGCACAAAGTTTTCCTACGATGTGCGAAGGATTTACAAACAACGCGTCGTACAGTTCATCAAAATGCCACTTGTTGGCAAGGAACCCGTGTAGACCAGAAAGTTGCCGTTTGATCTCCGCGACATTCACCATCGTTGTGCCGTACAACAACCATGCAATAAATGTCCCCGATGCTGCAGCGATCAGAGCAAACGTACCAGCGGTACCGTGGACATCATGAACCGCGTGGCTGCTCGGCAAAGTAATTTGACCAGATCCAGCGACTGCAGCAACACCATGAGCAACATGCGATGGCTGATCACCAGTGATCAAAAGATAAAGTGGACCTTCTTCGCCACCGATCGCACAATACGCAGCAAATACAGACAATGCCAACAGGGGCCCGGTCATAATCCATGGCGATTCGTGGCAGTGATCGTAGATATGCTGATCGCGCGGTTTACCAGCGAAGGTGTAGAACCACAGGCGGAACATATAGAACGCCGTGATTCCGGCTGTCACAAGGGGTGTAATGAAAAGCAGGAAATGCGATGGGTTTGCCTTTACGAATGCCAGCGAAGTTGCAACGACGGCGTCCTTCGAAAAGAACCCGGAGAAAGCAAACACCGACGACACACTCACCAACCCAGGTATCGCCAAACCACTAATCGCAATGACACCGACCAGCATGGTGAATGCCGTGATCGGCATCTTTCTCCAGAGTCCCCCCATTTTTGGCATTTCCTGTTCGTGGTGGCAGCCGTAGATCACGCTACCAGAACACAGGAACATTAAAGACTTGAAGAACGCATGAGTAATCAAATGGAACAGCCCGGCTCCCCAGCCGAAGACTCCTAAACCCAGCATCATGTATCCCAACTGGCTGATCGTGGAGTATGCCAGAACCTTTTTGATGTCCGTCGCAACAATTGCAATTGTCGCAGCCATGAACAACGTTATGCAGCCGACATATGCTATCGTCAAAAGAACTTCCTGGACGAACATCGGATAGAAACGACCGACCAGATAGACACCTGCCGCGACCATCGTTGCGGAATGCACCAACGCACTCACCGGCGTCGGACCTTCCATCGCGTCTGGAAGCCACGTCTGAAGTGGAAACTGTGCACTCTTGCCGATACACCCTGCAAAAACACCAAGCCCCGCTACAACGAGCAATGAGTAAGGAATTGTCTTTCGGCCTGCCGGTCCATCGGTCGCTGGCACAACGCCGATTTGTACGTCGCCTGATTCTGCATCACGCAGGACATTTCCCGTTTCGTCGCGAGGCAACATTTGAAACAAGCCAGCCTGAACGACTTCGCCTTTCTCGTTGACAGTCTCTCCGAAACGGAAGGTCCCGAAGAATGTCCATAGAACCATCAAGCCAATCAGGAACCCGAAGTCACCGACGCGGTTCATGATGAACGCTTTGTTAGCAGCGTTACTGGCGGACTTGCGCTCGGTGTAGAACCCGATCAACAGAAAACTGCAGATACCAACGAGTTCCCAGAACACGAACACCTGAAAGATGTTACCCGCGAGAACCAGTCCGAGCATCGAAAAGCAAAACAGCGACAGGAATGCAAAAAATCGGTAGAACCTGCCGGGACGATGCACATGGTGGCCGTTTGACAAATGAGCGTGGTGGTCAACGTACTCTTCCGTCAATTCCTCCGACATGTACCCCATCGCAAATAAGTGGATACAGGTCGCGATGAACGTCACCATTGTAAACATCACCAGCGTCAGGCTGTCGATGTAGTAATCCAGGGAAATATCGAGGCTTCCGAAGCGAGCCAAATAATAGAGCGTTCCGGAGTAAATTGTTTTACCTCGTACAGCTTCAGGTTCGTGCGACGCAACGGCTGTGGCTTCCTGACCGGCACCATGATGCTCGACTGCTGCGGTTTTCGTGTCTACATGGTCGTCATGACCAACAGCGTGTGTGCCGTCACTATGACCGGCCTCAACGTGTTCTACTTCACCATGAGCGTCGCCATGTGATGCGTGGACGTTCAGCACTGTCCAGTGATTCGAATTTCCCCAGATCATCAGCGCGCTGAAGCTGCAGACGAATCCCGTGGCGATACAACCTACGGACATCCACGCGGCGACGCGGCTCTTTCGTGATCCCCAGAAGCCACCGAAGATCTCAACTGCAAATCCGGCAAGCGGAAGCAGCCATGCGATCATCAACAGGTTTCTTAGTGTTTCGCCAACCATGGGTATTCCAGAAAACCAGCCGTGCTTAAATCCAACCAATCCCAAAACTACGCTTTGCGTCAGCCCTTCAGCTTGTTCGCTCGATCAACATCAATCGTCAAATGGTTGTTGTAGAAATTGAGAGCAATAGCAAGGGCGACCGCAGCTTCGGCAGCCGCCAGCACAATTACAAACAG
>JANOZG010000584.1:0-9085 GCA_031429275.1 Planctomycetota bacterium | reverse complement strand
GTCGTCAAATGTCAATCCCGGGGCATGACTGACATCCAGCGGTACGATGATTTTCCCAATCGGAGATCGAATGACTGCTCGGGCGGCTTGCGGATCGGACCAGATATTGAATTCCGAAGTGGGAGTGACATCGCCGCTCTGCCGAATGACACCTCCCAGACAAATCAGACCATTGAGCAGAAATGGAAGTTCCGGATCCAACTCGAGCGCCATAGCCACATTTGTGAGTGGGCCAAACGTCAGAATGCGAATCTCTTGTGGATGTGCCCGAACAAGATCCACAATCAGTTTTGGTGCTTCGTGGCGATTGTGAAGCTCGGGTACCAAAGGATCAAGATCCCCCAAACCCATGCGTCCATTCAATGACTGCTGTGATGGCATTCCGACGGGGATATGATCGGCGGAAGCCTGTGCGGAATCTGATTGCCCAACGCGGGGATGCCGGAGTGGATCAGCCAGGCCAATCAGGTATTGCAAATTGCGAGTCGCCTGAATACCAGAAACACTCCCGGAAACGGCGGTTAGCCCCAATACGTCAATTGACGTATCGGCCAATGCCACAAGTATTGCTAAAGCATCGGCGATTCCGGGATCAGCATCAATAATGATCTTCTGAGTCACGGATGGATTTCCTTCATTGATGGTGCATTTTCAAGAGCTGCAAATCCTTGGGCCAAAGAAGTCTGCAGGCTCGTTACCAATTTGCGACTTGCGTTGTGAGTTCCCCCAAAGATGCGCACAGCGGGCGAGGACCTGAGTCCAAGAAGCAGGGTGGCAGTCAATTGGAGAACAGCATTCGTATGTTGTAATGTCTGCCATCATTTGTCGAGTCGGCTGCATGCATGCATGGCACCAAATCTGAAATGCCCCAGAATTCGCACCGTCTGAAGGGGCTAATGCTGAATTCGGTTCCGAACAAGCGTTCATCAATTCAGGAAGAACAAGCACGTCAACATCAACGCAGTGTTACAACCCAGAATCTGTGCCGGAAAGCAGCGGCTATTCGGAAATGGAATCGGCACTCCATAACCGAACGTCGGTTTTTCCTGCCTGGCGTGGAAGCATAACACTGGAAGTCACATTGCGTCGCTGCTTGATGACAGCATGAATTCGCGAGCACAGCTCAACAATCGACAACACTACCAGCGAGCTCATCAACCAATTCAGTGAACTGAAATTGATCACGTGTTTCATATTCGCCAGAAAAACAAGGCCGGTAATACCTGCAAGCCCCGCTAACATCACCGTTCGGCAGGCCACTTTCGTCTTCGCTTCTCGCAAAAGGTGTGACAGCAGGGCATGCTCTGAAGATTGAATCGCCACCATTCGAAATGAATTCATGGACTCCCGAATCGAATCAACATCCACTGGAGGACGCGGCTTTGGCGGCTCAAGAGCGACGTTAGGAGTCAGATTGAATGACTCTGTGGCGGCTTTTTCTGCAAAATCCGCCAGCTCACCACCGTGAGCCAACAAGTAATCGTCCAGAAAGGATTTCACAGGCGCACGCTTCGGCTCTGATTTTGCTCTTCGATCGATACTCTGATTTGAATCTGTCGTCTTACGACGATCAACCAGAATAGACTCTGCACTAGTTGTTTCCTGCGATCGTTCCAGTAATTTCGAAAGATAAAGTTTTACAGAATCAAGGTGTAAATCCTCAGAACCCGACCCCATATTTTCGTGAACCTCCAGTGCTGATTCCTCGTTTTGCTCTTCGCAGAATTCCTGATTTGGCAGATTGGAACTGACTGTATCAGGCTCATTGTCCACTGTCAGATTGGACCATGAAGTTGAAGTTTCTGGCTCTCCAGGACCTTGCATCGCAAACAAATCGTCCAGTTCACTTCGCAGATCCTGAGGATCTTCCAAAGTTGCAACGGCAGCCTGAGTCGATTCGCACAAAAATTCTCCCGCATCTTCAATAGATGAAACTGGAGATGTTAACGACAGTGTTTCTCGCTCCAGTTTCCTTCCGATTTGTTCAAAAGCAGCCCCCAGACTAGTTCGAGCATCGATAAGCGAATCACGATCCGGCACGCTGATGACCTGAAGCTGCTCCTGAGACAACCGAGAATCTGATAGTGACGGTGTAGGACAATCGCCCCATGACTTTCGATCAGGTTCTACATGACGCTCATCTTTGCCGTTATCATCTTCATCGTTATCGTCGGATTCAAAGTCGAGCGTGATTGAACGCAGTTGTTTCTTCAGTTGCAGAATTGTCTGGTCACGATCTGCAAGCTCGGATCTCAGCAGTCGAAGTTCTTCTTCATGTTGTATATCGTTCAATGCGGCCGTAAGTCGTTCTTCTGATGCTTCTCCGTCAATTCTCCCCGCACGTTTTGCAGCGGCACGGGACCAAATCAAAATGACAATTATGCAGGCCGCCAGAAAAATGGAGAACGCACCAAGAGTCAGCAAGTAGCCCGGTGAATCCTGCAACAAGATTTGCGGAGCAGAATTTGAAACAGATTCTGCGATTGGCAAGCTGGGTGTGATGCCAGCATTCACGCCCAAAGAGTCTGCTTTATGAGCACTTGTAGCGCCCTCATCGCCAGCAACCCATTGCTGAACTTCGTCTGCATCAATTGCTTTAACATTTGGCAGCGAATTGTGACTCAACTCTGCTTCGGTCTTTACAATCTGGGCGTTAAAAGTGTCACTCGGACGACCGATGATTTCGGCACCGATTTCGTGTGTTTCATCTTTTGCCCGCACTGCAATGTCGTTTCTTACGAGCTCAGCAGACGGTTCCAATGAGTCGCTCACAGGATCTTCTTCAGGAGTATTCGTAGCTGACGGCGTTAAAGACGATGGCGTCGCTGAATCCACATCCGAAACTATTTCCGGCACTTCGCGATGCACTTTTACGAAGACATTGGAGACTTCGAATTCGCCGGCTGAATTCTCGACCATGAGTTCAAGTTCAAAATCCGATTGCCTATCCGAATTGCATGATGCAGCGCCGTTCAGTGTCAGAATACCAGACGTAGGGTCAATTTCGAAAAAGCCATCCTCGTTGCCGCTGACAATATAAAACTGCCAACCTGGCGTAGCAGATTCCGAACCTGTCTCGATGCGTCCGAATTCAACGAGCGCGTCGCTGGCCAATTCAACCGAGAAG
Source organism: Planctomycetota bacterium (assembly GCA_031429275.1). Lineage (GTDB taxonomy): Bacteria > Planctomycetota > Planctomycetia > Planctomycetales > Planctomycetaceae > SXXK01. The sequence continues at coordinate 5,958 of JANOZG010000584.1, read as the reverse complement.
TGCGAGTCATCCAAAATTGGCGCTTCACTTACATCGGTCAGTCGAACAGTGATATCGAAAACAACAGTAGAGACAGTCAGCGATTTCAAATCGTTTTCAGCGAGGCCAGCATCGGCAAGGCTGGCAGAGAATTCGGCCAGAAACTTGTCATTTTCCAATTCCTCGTCAGCCAAAACGCGAATTTGAAATGCACGTTCAGACTCAAAATCCAGCTGATCGTCATGTGCTGTGAAGACCGCACCACTCTCAGTATCAACCGTAAATTGAAGCAAATCCTGACTCTGAGCAGCTCGAAAGTTTTTCAGCGTGAGGTTGTGATCGCCGAGTTGAGTTATCAATGTTCCTGCAGGCTGATTTTCGCGGCAATCACACATTACCTGAATTCGGCGATTTGCTTTTTGGGGTTCAGCGGCGTTCAAGAACGTACAGGACGCCAACATGGCCAGCAGAAGTGGAGCGACTCTCACCGCAGCAATGCACCGTCCTGGTCCCGTGTTAAAGATTGAATCCCGCAATTGCCACATATCAACGCCGCCTATCAATGTTGTCGTTCTGTTGAACTGACCGAAAACCGTGGCGTCGTTCGAACAATGAAACTTCATGGACGAATCGCCACTTATCACCAGTTCAATCTAGGTCGCCGACACAAGGAAACGGCAGAGTCCAGCGCAAGACTGAAGCCAAACGACAACGCATTGGGCAAATATGCATTCTGAAACGATTGAAGCAATAATGCATGGCTGTGAGTTTGATCCGAAATTGCCATTTGTCTGCCCTGCCACTTGCGGCTTGAGGTAGACCTGACCCGACTCATTGGCGTGAACTGCAGAATCCTTTCGTTGCTGCCAAAACTCTTGCATGGTTCATTTGGCGCTGAGCGGCGTTCTTCGGCACGATTGCAGGGTTCCTACTGTTTAAGACGCTGATTCTCGCCGATCTTTACTGTGACTCACGGATCTAAGGACGCGGATGAGCTCCAAATTGTGCCTCGCGGCAAATGAACGGAACACAACAGTGGCAAGGATGACCACCATGATCAACAGTCACGTGCAATCTCAATTTGCTCGATGCCTTTTACTTGCAATCACCTCGTTTTTGATGGTTGGTTGTCAGACGACAGGTCAGCGTGGGATCTTCGGCTCTTCTCACAACCATCGCCGCTCACAAGCTTCCTGGCATCCTCAGTCAACCCTGCAGACTGCTGCCTCAGTCGCGCCGTCTGATGCCGAGCAGTTGAATTCGCAGACAGTGCAAACGGCAGCTTCCGGACCAGATGCCGAAGTACTCTCCACTGTCGATGCTGCTGAAATGTTTCGGAGGCTTCGAGGAAAACTGAGAGCAAATGACAACGGTGAGGTCGTTGAAGCAGATCTGTCTTTCAGCGAAGTGACTGACGACGCACTGATTTCCATTAGTCTTTTCAAAGAGATTAGCGAACTGGATTTGACGGGGACTCACATTAGTGATGATGCATTAACTGCGCTCCATTCCATTCCAGATCTGCAATCTCTGAAACTCAAGGGAACACGAATTACCAATGTCGGAATGGGGTCGATCTCTCAAATACCATCACTGGTCCTGCTGGATGCATCGTATACAGACGTCACTGACGATGGTCTTCAACAGACTGAACAATGGACTCGGCTCCGCTATTTGTCGCTCAATAACACTGCGATTTCTGATGCTGCCGTGCCGTATTTGAAAACAATCAAATCACTGAAGGGACTTAGCCTGCTGCATACGTCCGTAACTGACGATGGCGTGCAGGCTCTCAAAGAAGCTCTGCCTGAATGCCTGATCGTAACGAAGCCGCAGGTGGAAGCCACGGCATCGACTGAGGTCATCCCGCTTCATCCGGTGCCTTCGCAAAGTGGCGTTGAATTTCCAGATTTCCCGACTCCAGCGGACGCTCAGTTGGACCAATTAATTGAGCTTGCTGGTAAGCAGCCGCAATTGGCCGTCCATCTTGCGTCTGTCTATTCCAGCCGTGACCAATGGAAACAAGCATCTCTGGTACTTGCCGCAGCCGTAGCGGCCGATCCAGGTCAGCAACCGGCACAGCATGCTTTGGGAATCGCATTGGCTCGCTCTGGCGATTTGGCTTCAGCAAAACCATTCCTGACCCAGGCGATGGGTGAAGCCGCAGCCAACTACAATCTTGGCCTGATTGAATATGAAAACAGCCTTCAAGTGTGTGCTGCGCATCTTCGCGAGGCAGTGACAGCTGACCCATCCCTGACGGATGCTCAGTCGCGGCTGGTTGATGTTCAGCACCAGCTTTCGCAGATTAAACAACAAAGAACTCCGGCGATGCCTGTCTCTTCGAGTTCAAAGATTCAGGACACAACTGAACTGGAAGTCATTCCTGCGCCGCCCGTACGTGCGGCCACGTTCTCCAAAAACTGGCCACGATAGGCAACTCCACTAGGAACGCCATTTGTTAACACTGCGGCCGATGAGCAGACTTATCCCAACGATTGCCGTGACTGACAGCAAAATCGGAAGAGCATGGGATGGATTGAGAAGGTAGTGTGTCGCTCCTTGCTGGTGTTCCGGATGGCCGTGGCCTTCGTGAGCGATCACTGCGGAATTCAGGCAAATCAGTGCGACAAGGGAAGTGAAAGAATGGAGCATTTTGAATTTCACTCTGAGGTTTTGAGTTTCATAGGACGACATTGAAGTCCCGTCCGGGTGTGTTTTTGTAAAGTCGTGTTCTGGACGGGTCTGGAGACCCGTCCTACAAAATAACCGCTGTTGCAAATCTTTTCTACGCCAATCGTTGTTTCCATTCCGCAACTCGAGCGTTTACCGAAACCGGACCACCACCACCGTAACTCTGCAAAGCATTGAGCGCGTTGCGTGTTCCGAGAACCTGTGCCACATCCTCTTCGATGAGACTGCAGACTTCCTTAAGTTCTGACAATGGCAAATCGCTGAGCCTGCAGCCGCGTGCTTCGCAATGTGATACGAGACGGCCGACGGTTGCGTGCCCAGTTCTCATCGGCACTCCTTTTTTGATCATGTATTCCATCAACGCCGTTGCGTCCAGAAACCCATCTTCGATGCGTGACGCAATGACGTCCAGCCGCAATTCAGCACCTGCAATGATTGATGGGGTCAGTTCCAGTGACGCATGCAAAGCATCGTAAGCAGTGAACATCGCCAGTTTGTCTTCCTGCAAATCCCGGTTGTAGGCCATCGGCAGGCTCTTGATCAGAATCAGCAATTGTGGCAATGCCCCCATAACTCGTGCCGTGCGGCCGCGGATAAGCTCCAGCACGTCCGGATTGCGTTTCTGCGGCATAATTGACGAACCGGTCGTGTATGCATCAGGCAGGCTGATGAAGCCGAATTCGGTCGTGAACCAAACGATCCATTCTTCAGCCCAGGTACTCAGATGAGCTGCAATCAAAGAGAGACAGAATACGAACTCAACCAGGAAGTCGCGATCACTGCTCACATCAAGGCTGTTCGCAGCAACAGATTCAAAGCCCATCAGTTTCGCTGTGAGATCACGTTCAATTGGCAGTGAAGTTCCCGCCAGCGCAGCCGCACCTAACGGGCAGACATTGACGCGTTTTCGACAATCAGCGAGTCGCTCACGATCGCGCTGGAATTTTTCGACATACGCCAGCCAGTAATGCGCGGCCAGCACCGGTTGCGCACGCTGCATATGTGTATAACCCGGAAGCACGACATCCGCGTCCTGATCGCAGCGAGCCACGAATGCTTTTTGAATCGCTGACAGAAGTTTGTCAAGTTCGTCAATGGCGTCGCGAGTATAGAGTTTCAGATCCGTCGCCACTTGATCGTTGCGACTGCGACCCGTGTGCAGCTTGCGCCCCATGTCCCCCACGCGCGTAATCAAAGCGTTTTCGATGTGCATGTGGATGTCTTCCAGATCTGTGCGGAAGACGAATTGCCCTGCAGCAATTTCTTCTCCAATCTGATCCAGATGCGCACAGATGTGATCACGATCATCAGCACTGATGATTCCTGCATGGGCAAGCATCGTCGCATGAGCCATGGAGCCACGGATATCGACGGCGTAAAGTCGCTTGTCGAAACTGATGGATTCCGTAAACGCTTCGACTCGAGGATCAGTCGCCTGATTGAATCGTCCGCCCCATGCTTTAGTCATACAGATTTGTCCCTATGAGATTGGTGGTAAGTTCGGTGTGTGCATCTTCCGATGAAGACACGACGTGGTCGTCGAATCTGCGTCAGTCAGGCGAGCGGCGATGCTATGCACTTGGCCGTAGCTTACTCGGGACGCTTGCCATGTTCCACGATCACAGTGGTCCGAATTCCGCCGCGGGGAGTAAATGCAGCTTCAATTCTCATCCAGCGTGGATTCGTGACCGCGACAAGGTCGTCCAGAATCATGTTCGTGACGCGTTCGTAAAACGCGCCGACATTACGATATTGCTGCAGATACATTTTCAGTGACTTCAACTCATAGCAGACCTTATCGGCGACATATGTGATCGTCAGAGTGCCAAAGTCTGGCTGACCAGTCTTTGGACACATCGAGGTGAATTCCGGAGCGACAGTGTCAATGACAAAATTACGCTGCGGATAGGGGTTTTCGAAGGTTTCGAGTAAATCGCGGGTTGGATCTGGCATGGATCATTGGGCCTTTTTTGAAATACGGATCATGTTTCGACAGGAGCAGCGATTCGGCCCGCGGAAGGACGTCAGCCCTCCAAGGGATGCTGCGTGAATGGCTCTGCGAGATCATAGACACCCATCTCTCACTCAACGACGGATTCGGTTGCGGAAATGCTGCGATTCCCGTTTCGGGAGGAGGATTTCTCTCACTAACGCTCCTAAATCGGGATGCTACAATGCGAAATCTGCGGACGGAGAATCCGTCTGCTCGAATTGAACCAATCAATCCATTCTGGAAGAAAAATAACGGAGAACCTGTTCGATGAGTCTTGCGATTACCGCCCTCCATGCTCGTGAAATTCTTGACAGCCGAGGCAACCCAACAGTTGAAGTGGACATCCAGCTGGAAGACGGCACTGTTGGCCGTGCTGCTGTTCCCAGTGGAGCCAGCACAGGAGCTCACGAAGCCTGCGAACTTCGCGACACGGGCAACAAAAGCCGCTACCTCGGCAAAGGTGTTCTGCAAGCCGTCGAAAACGTTAATGGCGAAATCGCTGACGCTTTGATGGAGATGGATTCGTACGATCAGGCCGTCATCGACCAGACCATGCTGGAACTCGACGGAACTCCAAACAAAGCGCGTCTGGGTGCCAACGCAATTCTCGCCGTGTCACTCGCCAACGCTCATGCCGCAGCTGCAAGCTGTGGTTTGCCTCTGTTCCGTTATCTCGGCGGTGTTGGAGCCAACTGCCTGCCAGCACCGATGATGAACATCATTAACGGTGGTGCGCATGCCAACAACGGCATTGATATTCAGGAATTCATGGTCATGCCGTTGGGCTTTGACTGCTTCAGTGACGCATTACGAGCTGGTACAGAAATCTTCCACAGCCTGAAGAAGGTACTCGCTGGCAAAGGCATGAGCACTGCCGTCGGAGACGAAGGTGGATTCGCGCCGGACCTCAAGACCAATGAAGAAGCTCTTCAAGTGATCATGCAGGCGATTGAAGCGGCTGGCTATCAGGCTGGCGAACAGATCCAGATTGCTCTGGACTGCGCCGCGACTGAGTTCTTCGATTCCAAGACGGGCATCTATACCATCGATGGCAAGAAAATGGATTCCGACGGAATGGTCGGCCTACTGGATTCGTGGGCCAGCAAGTATCCGATTTGCTCAATCGAAGACGGCTGTTCAGAAGACGACTGGGATGGATGGAAGAAGCTGACCGATAAACTGGGTGTGCAGCTGCAACTTGTGGGTGACGACTTGTTCGTAACCAACGTAAGTCGCCTGAGTCAGGGAATCGACAAGGGCATTGCCAACAGTATCCTCGTCAAGGTCAACCA
>JANOZG010000583.1:0-14836 GCA_031429275.1 Planctomycetota bacterium | reverse complement strand
GAAGTTTCACGCGAGAATCACGACGATCCAGATTGCATTTCAGATTCGTGACCGCCCCGCGCTTCAACAGCGAAATCGTGTCTAAAACGCGGATTTTTCGGACCGCTCGACGATCGCCAAGTCGATGCGGTAAGCTTAGGTCGTGTCTTCAGTCACCCTAGGGGAGTTCTGTTGCCAGCGTTTCAAAATCCAAACCTCATTTCAGGACGCGCACTCGCTAGCCGACGCATCGTACCAGCCAGTTGACACTGGCCGCTCGCCGGTGTCCGGTTTTCGCTCAACGGCACGGAGGGCTGACGCCCAGCCGCTCGCCGAAACACAGCGGCTGCACAATGCCCTTCAGCAGGCAAAGGTGGCTTTGGGATTGAAACGCCCGGTCCAGATGCTGGTTGATCCACATCGGTCGATTCCTATTGTCTGGGGACTTTGGAAAACTCGCCTGCAGCTTCCGGCTGAAGCCGTTCACTGGAACGAAGAGCAACTGCAATCCGTGCTGCTGCATGAGCTGGCACACGTGCGACGACGCGATCTGTTCGTCCTGGCGCTCACTCAACTTGCGTGTGCCCTGCACTGGTTTAATCCGCTTGTCTGGATCGTGGCCTGGCGCCTGCACGTCGAACGAGAACGCGCCTGCGACGATCTCGTGCTCGCCAGCGGCGTGCGAGCCTCCGCGTACGCCGAGCACCTGCTGAACGTGGCGACTCGGTTGACGTCTTCTGGGTGGACTCAAGCCTGCGGCCTCGCGATGGCGCGTAATTCGTCGCTTCACGGACGACTCACCGCCGTGCTGAATGAAAAACGCAACCGCCGCAGTGTCACGAACACACTCGTCGCCGCATCGCTGCTACTTGGTGCCGGCATCGCGATTCCGATTGCGATGTTGCACGCTGCGGATGAAGAAACTTCCAATGTTGAATCAACGGTGACGGACGCCACGGAAGAGCCGACAACAGTTGGAGCATCAACGAACAAAGGGCCAGCCATGATCCTCGATCCCGGCATTGAGCAGCATCTGGACTGGAGCGAGCCTGTCAACGGGCTGCGAGGAGCGGTCAGGATTCGGGCGGGCGAAGCGGAGGGGCATCTCGGGAAGGAGCGGCGGATCTCTATCGTGCTGCAGAATGTGTCTGACGGGCCGATTCCGTTTTGCGACACGGCGATGACCGGCGGTGATGTGTTCAAGGAGGGCATCGACAAACGCACGCTCTACATTGAGCAGAACAAAGAAACGCTCTCCGCAATGTCGAGCGCGGAATCCACTCAGACGGATGTCACGCTGCAGCCGCGAGAAACGGTCGAGCTGGTTCTGTTCAAAGACGAGCCGCCTGAGCAAAGTCCGAGGATCGGCGATTCCATCGCGGAAGGCATCGTCAAGTATCCGAATCAGGCGATCTTCGCGACCTTGAATCTCATGCAGGCTCCGGCCGGTGCGTGGACCGGGAAGTTGACGACGCCACCGACTCGCGGAGCATTCGCTGCTGAAGGACCGATGCCGTCGCATGAGAAAGGGAAGGAGCTGTTTCGACACTTCGTCGATCGTGCGCGACTGACTGGTGACATTCCCGGCGGGCTCATCAGCCGTCTGCACGACAAGGTCAAGTACTTCATTGAGATCAACACGGGCGACAAGTCCGGCGATCCGCACGCAAAGAAGTTGCAGCCTCTGTTGGCGAGACTCGAGAAGCCCGGCGACTGGAAGCAGGCCGACGTGGTCTCGCTGATGGATGACATCGCCGCTGTCTCGACGATTCCGCTGAACACGACGCTGGAGCAGGTTCGCGAACGCACGCTGCAGCGAGGCCAGCCGCTGCCGAAGTCGCTGCAAGCGTCGCCGTGGGGCGAATCGCTGCCCGGCGGACTGCGAATGGCGTGGCGGCTGGAACCTGCCGGCGACAAACATCATCTCGGCTCATCCCTCAAGTCTCGCTTGCTGATTCACAACTCCGGCGAGGAGCCGGTCGCGTTCGTCACTCGCAGCTTCCATCAACCGGAACACAAAGCTCGAACGGCCGACGGAGCCGGCGTAAAAATCGAATCGACGTTCTGGACAACGCGCGGGCGACCGGAGCCCTATCGGCTGCATCCCGGTGAGTTCTGCGAAGTCCATGCTCCGGGGATCGGCATCGGTCTGCAGAATGAGGACGTTGAGGACTGGGCCAACATCCGAGCGGGCTCCACGATTTTTGCGAACGAAGGCGATGACGTTGTCTTCCAGCCGGGCGCGGTGATTCTCAGCGGTGATCACAACGAGAAAGTCGAAGCCGACTGGTGGCTGCAGTTCATCAAGGAACGCGCGAACCGTGAGGCTCCGGTTCCGGCCGACGCTAACGAACGCATGACGATCCTGTTTCGCGTCGTGAACGATTTGTTCGGAGGCACGCCGACTCCTGAAGACGCAACAGCGTTCCTTTCCGACACGTCACGGGAAGCTCTCGACAATCTCGCGCTGCGATTGTCGGAACGTTCATGGTTGACTTCAGTGGCGGGTCCGATCCAAAGCGGTGAGACGAAAATCCATGTGTTGCCAGAAGACCCTGACGCGGCGACTCGAACCCGCGTCGTGCAGTCGGCGGGATACTACAACCTCGCCGAGCAAGTCCGCTTGACAGTCACGCAGCGCACGTTCGTCACCTATCGCGAATTCAATGTCAGCGAAGCGACCATCACCTACTTTCCCCCTGGCAAAGCCAACGTCACGCGCGCCGTCGAACTCCCTGAAGGCGAGAACACCTGGGCCGCCGCGTCGTCTCCCGAGACGACTGTGCTCTGGATTCAGCAGCTTGATGGCGTGCGAAAGATCGACTTCACCGATCCCGCGAACATCAAAGAAGAGGTCGCAGATGCTTCAACAATGCCAGCTGTCATCCGCGATGCACTTCCCAAGTTGACAGCGCCTGCCGCACCCAATGCACGCCCAGCCGGACCACCGCCAGCCGCCGCCGCGCCGCCAGCGACCGAGGCCAATGCCGCTGAGGAGAAGCAGGTGCCGCCGTTAGACGGCAATGCAACCAACGGCGGGAAGGCCAACGTAACAGTCGGTGCCGCCCAACCTGAGAGTACTGCTGTCGTAGCTTCGAAGCCGTTTATGCCGGTTCCTGAAATAGATCAGATGCTGCTGAGCTATTGGCAGGCACGAGCCAGGACGGATGGCAAGATTCCCGGTGCGTTGGTCGCGTCGTTAGCAAAACCAGTGGAACAATACGCCGAGAATTATCCAAGGCTGAAAACACTGGTGTCGCGATTTGATGCGTCGCACGATTGGCTGCAGGCTGATGTGGTCGCACTGCTTGATGAAATTCTGCAGATTGCACCGGAAGGACTGCCGCTAGTCGCCCGATTCAATCAATACCATTTTTCACAACCGGCGATCGTTCGACTCGGACAGCCACTGCCGAATGATCTGCCAAACGTTGCCTGGGGAATTCCACTGGAGAACGGATTGCGGTCGGCATGGTTAATCGCGCCAGATTCAAAGGAACATGCACTCGGTTCGGTGCTGACGACTCGGTTGTTGATTCATAACGCTGGAAAGGAAGCCGTTGTGTTTGTGTTGCCGACACATCACAACCCCGGCAACGCGAAAGCTGGCAGCATTCAGATATCGGAAATCCCTTTCACAAGGCTCTTTTCCTATGCCAAATTTCGCCTTGAGCCCGGTCACCAGCTTGAAGTTTCAGGCTTCAATATTGCTGTCGGGGACAAATACGATAAGCAATCTATTGTTGAAGCTGTGATTCAGGCGAAAGCGGGTGACGAGGTGCCGCTTTCATACACTGTCGTCGCCACAGACGGTGTGTTGCCCTATCCTGACAGCAATAAAGATCCTGTCGCAGAATTCCAACGTGCGATCGCCGAGCGAGTTGCCGAAGAAGCCCCGATGCCATCTTCCGCAGCCGATCGTCAGCAGTTGATTCGCCGAGTCATTCGCGACATGTTCGGCGATACGGCAACCTCAGAAGAGATCTCCAGCTTTGTCGCGGACAACGCCGCGGACGCTCTCGTCAGACTGACCGCTCGGCTGCAGGACAGGAAGACCGCTCAGTCGTTCGTGGGTGAAATTCCTTCAGGAGAAACCAGATTCCGCGTGGTGGCTGCTGAGTCAGCGAATGCAGGCGTTCAAAATCCGCCGCAGCAGCAACCATTGGCTCCGCCTGCGGCAATAAACGATGACAGCGCTTCTGTCAAAGAGCCCAGTGAATCGCCAATATCAAAAATGATTCGCGGCCGTTTGCTGCTGCCGGACAAGACTCCGGCAGTGGGCTATCTGGTGTTTGCGGACGATGGAATCGATCGTTATAGGTCAAGCAGGAGAACTCCAGACATTCCACTGCCTGACCTGCCGCAACCTTCAAAGACCAATGAGAACGGCGAATTTGAGATCACTCTGGGCGAGAACCGCTCTCCCGGTGTGTACTATCTTTGGGTCGGGATTAATAACTTTCAGGTCAGTGGCGACTATGCACCACTCGAGGTTCCAGTGCCGGAAAACGGCCACATGGGCGACATCCAGTTTTCCACAGGACGACGCATTACTGGCCGCGTCACTGGACTCGACGGAAAGGGACTGGCCAACGTCTACGTGATGAGTCGGCGGCAAAACGCTCGACGCGAAACGTGGTCGGTCATGCGGAATTCTCGGAGCGCAACCACCGGTGAAGATGGATCGTTTATTCTGCCGCGGCACGCTGCCGGAACTTTCCTGCTCCATATCAGCACGACTAAGCTTGGCAAGGACGAACTGGACCTGGCGTTTGCCAATCAAATTGTCGAAGTTGAAGACACAACTCCCTGGGCCGTTAACTTTAGGCAGTTGTTGACCGCGAATTCTGGAAATCAACTGAATTTATCACCTTCGCCAAAACTGCCAATTCCAGACACTGATCCTCTATCGATCAGTATCGAAATTCGGCCGCTGGAAACGGTCGATATCACATTGGATGTCGTGGTTGATCGTGAAGATCCTGCGTTTGGCGATTTTGAGGTGCGTATCTCAGGTCATCTTCCCGGAATGAATGCGAATGATCCGCGATCATATTGGACTCGCAACAACACTACGAAACTCACGACGGGCAAATTCGCCATTGCCGTTCCTCGAGGTCTGACGATGTGCAATTTGTACGCACAGCCCATTTACATGCGAAAAAATGACAACCCCGTTTTCATCTGGAAACGACCCGCAAGGGAAGTGCGTGAAGTCGCGAGCCGTCTGAAACTTGATACGATTTCAGAAACAGTTGATTTGGCATTGGGAGTACAGGACGCTGTATCCCTGAGCATCAATGCAGAAGGAGCAAATGAGATTCCAGGGCGGGACGTCTCATTTGAAGGCCATGCGGTCAGTCCGACACTGGGTGTTATTTCGTTTCGAATGTTCTCGCGAGATGCCGTCGATGATGAATTATTTACGATGCAAGTCCCTGAGTGTACAACAGCAAGGATCACCATGATGGCCAAAGGGTTTGCACCTGTGACCGAGAAAATCGCAAACATCGAGCCAAATGGGCGAAACACGATCTGGACTTACTTGAAGCCCAATGGTTTGCGTTTGACGGAATAGATCGAAGGGTGAACTCAACAACGTAGAGTGCGTGAAGCGGAGCCTAACGCAGCGTGGGGTAATCGTGAGAAAACTTGTGTTGCGCCCTCGCTCGATCCACTCGACGACGAAAAATGCGTCAGTCTACTCATCGCGATACTTCACATGACACTGCTTGCAATTCTTAGACAGGGTTGCGAAGGCCGTCGCTGCGGCGGCTTTGTTGTTGGTTTCCAGTGACTTGTGCAACGTTCGAGCGACAGCATCAGATTCAGTCAGCCATTCCCGGAATGTCGCGTCGTAGTCTGCCGCGTGTCCTTTTTCGGCCAGTCGTCGGCTGGATTCATACAAGCTCTCCTGCAGTTGCAATGCTTCCTGTTGAGCAACCAGATCCGGATGATCGGCGGGAGTTTTCCAGTCGGCTGAAGCAGAGAGTCTCAGGTTGTCGAAATTGCGATCGATGCGTGCCATCGCGGCGGCGAGCGATTCAACCTGGGCCACTTCAACCAGTTCCGGAAGCTCCTTATCGGCAGACGGCTCTGTAAAACTTTCCACGTCGCGCCACAGACCTTTGTAGTCGCGACTGGTGCCCGCGTTTTGCAGAATCTTCAGCGAACCCGCAACATCCACGATTCCCTTCGCACGGCAGACAATGGCAGCAGCAGCCGGGCCGCGGTGCTTGCCGTGATGACAGTGGATGTACATCGGCATCTTCGCTTCCCGCGCGGCTCTGGTGAGCGACAATTGGGCAGTCAGAGGAATCGCATCGTATCCGAATGGGACATGGACGTATTGAACACCGTACTTCTTCGCCATGTCAATTTTCGGTGTTGCACCATCGACGCTTACGATTGTCTGAATGCCAAGTTTCTGCAAACTCACAAATGCCTCTTCGCCAACAGGCTCGCTGCCCGAATAGATTCCAGCGGATAGCTGCACCAGATTGTGCAATCCCGGCATTTCGTGAGGTACGTCCTGTGGGGCTGCAGCTGAAGTCTGCGCCACTATCGGAAGAATACTGCTAAGAATGAGGCATTTGATAAGATGCATAAGTAGTGACTGAGTGAAGAAAACAGGATCGAGTACTATTCTGATTCCAAATGATCCCCGATTTGTCTCAGGTTTTCGCGAATTCTGCCAGGATCTTCAATCTGGCGGCGAATTGTCACCCTACGAAATAAATTCGTGTCTCACGGAGAGGAACAGCGACCATGCTTATAGACGAACTTGAACGACTGCAAAAGCTCCGCGATGCCGGAACACTCAGCGAAGAAGAATTCCAGCTCGCCAAGCAAAGATTGCTGCATGGCCAGGAAGAGAACACCTTTACGGCAAGCAGTGGCAGTTCATTAACTTTTCAGCCGGGCAGAATCCATGGTCTGGAAGAAAAAACATGGTGCATGTTGATGCATCTGTCGCAGCTGCTCATCTTTGCAGGTGGAATCGGCGTTGCAGCACCGATTGTGATGTGGGCAGTTAGTAAAGATGATTCACGGGCCGCCAATCGTCACGGCATGGTGATCATGAACTGGTACATCAGTTGTCTGATCTACGGTGTGGTTGCCGGACTGCTGTGCTTTATCGTGATCGGGATCCCAATGGCCCTGGCTCTGGCCGCACTCACGGTCATCTTCCCAATCATCGGCGCCTTGAAATCCAACGAAGGCACTCTTTGGATCTATCCACTGTCGATCAAGTTTTTCGATCCGGATGCGGTCTAATTGGATTTATCCAACTTCGTAAGTCACCACGCCATGCCGTTGAGCGCGACTGATGCGGTCCGTGGCATACAGACCAGCCAGAATGAATTCCACACACGACGCTCGCACGGCGGCGTTGTCGGCAGCATTCACTTCAAACGCTTTGTCCCAGATCGGTGGAACTCGTTTGAGCAGCGTTTCGTAATGCTCACTCGGCAGCATATCGCCAACTTCGATTTTGACGCCTTTCGCGAAAATCTGAGCGATGGATTCCAATCCGTGCTGCTCGACGTACTCCTGAAAGACGGCTTTGATGGCTTCGGCAATGACAGCGTCCAGAACCTGCCGTTCGGTCATCTGATGACTGCTCATCAAATCGACTTCCAGTTTGCCCAACGATGACGAATACAAATGCCCGAGATCGCTGATTCGCGGTACTGCCGGTTTTTCGCCGAGCACGCAGCCTCGACGTCGAGCGCTGGCGATCATCGTTTGATAGTTGGCGATACTGAATCGAGTACTAACGCCAGATTGATGATCAATATAGCGACTCTTGCGAGCCGCCCGGCTGATTTCCTCAATGATCTGTTTCATGAAGAACGGAACAGTGATCGGGAAGTCGCCGTCCAGAGACAGCTCACATTCCTGCTCCATGATCTGAATGCCAGTGTCGCGTTCGTGTGGATAGTGCGTCTGTATTAGACTGCCGATGCGATCCTTGAGCTGGGGGATGACTTTTCCGCTGCGGTTATACGTAGCGGGATTGGCTGAAAACAGAATCATGACATCCAGATCAAACTGCACTGGATAACCGCGAATCTGCACGTCGCGTTCTTCGAGGATATTGAAAAGTCCCACTTGGACAAGTTCATCCAGTTCTGGCAATTCATTCATGGCAAACAAACCGCGGTGCATGCGTGGAATCAGTCCAAAGTGCAGTGCGTCTTCAGCCGACATGCTGGTGCCACCTGCCAGTTTCGCTGGATCAATTTCACCGATGATGTCGGCGAACTTTGTTCCTGGAGCAAGTCGTTCGGCATAGCGTTCTTTGCGAGGCCACCAGCGAATTGGAACCTGTTCAGGCGGCAGTTCCTCGATGCAGCGTTTGCCCTGTGATGTAATTGGTTTGTATGGATCTTCGTGAACCGGGCAACCTGGCAGGTCAAGGTACGGAATGAATTCATCCAGGAAACGCGGTAGAGCTCGCATCATGCGGCTCTTGCCCTGACCTTTTTCACCGAGAAATAGAATGTCGTGGCCAGCCAGCAATGCCAGACTGATTTCAGGTACGACAGTGTTTTCGTACCCCACGATCCCCGGAAAAAGTTCCGCCCCGCTTGCCAGCATGTTTTGGAAGTTTGAACGAATCTCGTCTTTAACGCTCCGAGACTTCCAGCCGCTGGCTTTCAGGTCGGCAAGATTCGTCGGGCGATTTGTTAATGACATGTGGATGTAATCCAATTGAGTGCTGTGCCGTGATTGAACTCTGGGGGATTGTAGACGCATGACGCAGGTTCGTCATTCGTTTTCCTGGCCCAACGAATGTCGGGATACAGCAGCAAATAGCTGGGCCCCGTTTGCTGCAACGGCATGGCGCAATAAAAAACGGGCCAAAGATTCAATCTGTGGCCCGCTATATTTCATCGATCTACTGCACGGGAACTTGAATCATCAGCGGCTTGTCTGTCGCCACTTCGGCAGTCAGCGAATTCTCGCTCAACACGCCATATGTGGGATTCAAACGGGGTTCCTTTGTCAGTTCTTCTCCCTGAGCCGGGCGTTCTTCGTCAAGATCAACGAGCAAGACATGTCCGGCACCCGGAATCGCCCCGTCACGCCCATCGGACGCCACAAGTTGAAAATCACCTTTTTCATCCGTCACGCCGCTGGACGACAGATTCCCCTCGATCTCACTACCGACGGGCACAAATCGAACCATAATGTTGGCGGCGCCGACACCATCAATCGTCAATGTGCCTTTCGCAGGAATGACGGCTTTTGCAGTCTCTTCTGAGCAACCGCATACACTCAACATCATCAGAGCCGCAAACCCTGATTGCACTAACCACATTCTGAATGGCATTTGTTTCAGCATCGATGAAAATCTCCCGCCTGCATGGAAGTGACTGACTTGGACTAAAATTCACCAATGATCTGACCGTCGTCACGTTTGCAAATGTATTGCAGGATCGAAAACGACATAGAGTCGGAAACAAAACGCACCGATCCGTCACACAATGTGACCTGTGAGCCTCCGACATGTGCACTGGTGATAGCACTCAAACGCATGTCCTGGAATACAAACCATCCGCTTTGAGCGGTGGGTGCACCCGGCTGGCCCTTGGCCCATGGAATCTTGTAGCCGACCGGAGCAAATGCTCCACACATCAGATCGCCCAGACCAACATCACCTCCCGCTGGATACCACCATGACCAGTCTTTGATCAGGCTATTACTGTTCCACGTAAGGAACGTGTCGAAGTTCTGATCGAACTTCAGATGCTCACCGAACATCACAGTGTTCGTCGTACCATCCGTGAGATCCTTCATTGACGTACAGATTCCAACGGGAGCCGATGTTGCTTTTCT
This sequence comes from Planctomycetota bacterium, assembly GCA_031429275.1. Taxonomy (GTDB): domain Bacteria; phylum Planctomycetota; class Planctomycetia; order Planctomycetales; family Planctomycetaceae; genus SXXK01. The sequence goes on along the minus strand of JANOZG010000583.1, from coordinate 5,011 downwards.
TGCATTTGGACCAATCGCCATAAACACACCGTCGTTCGAAGAACTGCTGGCAAAGATCGGGCGTGTTCCACCGTTGGCGCGGTAACTCGTTTTTCCATACAGAAAGGTGTTGGCGCCCGACACAAACGGCGAGATGCCTCCGATACCAGGGTCACTTGGACACAAATATGCCGTGACGATTGATGCCGCCAGTACATTGTTTTGAGTCGTCCGATTGTTCAGAGGAACATTCGCATCAAAAGTGTTGTAGAGATTCGTCTGCTCGATGTATGGCAGGATCGAATAGAACACGCTGATTCCCTGAAATGGCCCGGTTCCTGCCGGAATTCTCGCCTGTGTCATTCCGGGCGGAAATTTGTTATGAACATCATGGTAGTTATGGACGGCCAGCCCAAGCTGCTTCAGATTATTCTTGCACTGCGTTCTGCGAGCAGCTTCGCGAGCTTGCTGTACCGCCGGCAACAACAGAGCAATCAGGATGGCGATGATCGCGATCACCACCAACAATTCAATCAACGTAAATCCGCGTACACGAGTTTTCATAGGTTCCACTCCTGAAGAAGAAAAAGTCATAGGCATTCATCCTGACAAATTTCTGTTAAGAATTCGTCAGTCGAGCGTGCGTCGAGTTTAAGAATCTGGATTGCGAGAAATGAACTCAACGTGCACACACTTCAGCGTGCGCGCCTGTTGCGCGATTCTGCCTTCGTTCATTCTTTTGCGGAAAATGAGTGTATTTGCGTATACCACAGGCCGGGGCACATGAACCTTCAGATGGAGCTCCTGATAGCGTCTGGAGCACTTCCAACGCTGAACGCAACGCAGCGAAATTCGCAGGCACAGAGATGCCTCTCACAAGAGCCGAAGCGCACATCACGGCCGAAGCTACTATGCCTGTCTTTCCTCGCGGCGTCTCTCTGATGCGTTGATTGCGGTGAGTTCGAAAGATGCATAACGTCACGCTTCCCGGCCCCGTCAATCTTCATAGACTGCATTCTGACGGCCGGATCCATTTACGAAAAGGGACAACATATGCGATCAATTTTCTTCTGGATTCTTGTGACCCTCTACGCAAGTGCTACGACACTGGCAGATCAGCAACAACCCGCCGCCCCATTTGTACTTGGTTATGCAAATAAGCTCAGCGGTGTACCGGGCGAAGAGATCGCGTTTCATCTTTCGAGCAGTGGCTCCAGCGTTCGGATGATCATCGAGCGTCAGGGCGGCACCAATGAGGCGGTGTTCGAAAAAGCCGACATCGCTTGTGCCGCTCATCCGATTCCGGATCGAGCGTCGTCAGATGGCTGCAACTGGCCAGCGGCATTGACTATGACCATCCCGGACGACTGGAAAAGTGGCTGCTATGTCGCCACGTTGATTCTAAAGTCCGAAGACAAGGAGACGCAGAGTACCTTGCAGTTTGTCGTGCGGTCGGCCGAACCGGGAAAGAATACAAAAATCCTGCTGCAGCTGTCGACGAATACCTACAACGCCTATACGAACTGGGGCGGCCACAGTTTGTATGCTTATCACGATCGCGACGGTGTCCAAGGTCATCGTGTTTCGTTCGATCGCCCACAAACATCACAATATTCGAACTGGGAATTGCCGTTCGCCAAATGGGCTGAGACCAATGGTTATGTCATTGACTATGCCGTGAACAGTGACCTCGAGTTTCATCCTCAGATCCTGAAACACTATCGGCTGGTATTGAGTGTTGGCCACGACGAATACTGGTCTGCGCCGATGCGGGACAATCTTGAGAAATACATCGCCGATGGCGGCAACGTGGCATTCTTCAGCGGCAACACTTGCTGCTGGCAAGTGCGCAGTGAAAATAACGGACGCGCGTTGACGTGCTGGAAGCAGTGGTACAATGTTGACCCGCTGTTTCGAAAAGGCGATCACAAGTTGCTCAGCACAACGTGGAGTCATCATTTGATCGGGCGGCCTGAAAACCAGCTCACAGGTGTTGGATTTCTGTGGGGCGGCTACCATCGCAGCCACGGCCAATTCATGGACGGCCCGGCATCCTTTATCGTGCATCGTCCCGAACATTGGCTGTTCGAAGGTACGGACCTGAAACGCGACGATCGCTTTGGGGGCAAAGATACGATTGTTGGCTATGAATGTGACGGCTGTGAGATGACGTGGAAAGACGGACTACCGTTTCCGACCAACCGCGATGGTACGCCAAAGTCATTCACGATCCTCGGCTCCTGCCCGGCTCAATGGGCACCCGACGACTGCTTGTGGTACGATCAGTTTCCAGCCGATCGCGTCGGTGCGGCAGTACTCGGCATTTACACGCAGGGCGGGACCGTTGTCACGACTGGTTCAACGGACTGGGCACACGGACTGCGAGGCAATGATCCGGCTGTTGTGCGAATCACGCGAAACATTCTGGATCGGCTGTCGAAGTAACAGAGCTCCCACGCATCCCATGATGCTACTGCTCACCGTAGATGGGTGGCTTCCAGTCTTTCGGCAATTGTGCCTGCGGGCGAACTCCGTAGGCATCCTTTGGGATCGGATGAGCTGCAGCTGCTTGCAGAGGCAGGTTGTCCGGCAGGTGTTTGATTTTGAAATCTTTATATTGAATCTTCATTGCCGGTCCCACGTGAACCTGCACCGCCAGAACGCCTTCCAGAGCTCGGCCTTTTTCGTCTAGATCGATCAGATCGGCCGTTTGATGACCATCGATCCAGTGCTGATGGTGATTGCCTTCCACCAGCACGCGGAAGTCATGCCATTCATCTGCCGCAAATTCTTTGACAGGAATCTTGCCCACAACCCACGGCTGACCCTTCGGATCGATGATAACTTTCTCACCCGTATGCGACAGAATTCGGCGGCCGCGTTCTTCATACAGCATGCCATTGTAGTTCGGATTATCAGCAACCACATCACACTGATAACCTGAAACGATATTCGGCCCGATCTCAGGACGTGCCATGCCGCGATACTGAATGCCGCTGTTGCCACCAGCCGTGACTTTGACCTTCACGTGCAGATCAAAATTGCGGATATTCGAACCTTCCCACGTGATGAATTGATTCATCTTCAGTGAGCCATCCGTAACGCCCGTCAAAGCCCCGTCTTCCACGGACCAGTACTTTGCATCGCCAGACCATTGCTGCAGTGATTTCCCATCGAACACTGAAACGAAGCCGTCCTTGTCAGTATTCGGTTTCTCGTCAGCACTGAGGTTTTCGATCGAACACAGCAGTACCAAAAGAACGTTGAAGAAAGTTTTCATAGCAGGTACTCGATAAGTCTCGTTTTGTAAAAAGCAATCCGCAACGTTCGAAGTTAATACCGGCTTGGCAGGCTGTCGGGCGAAAGTCTAACGGACTTTTGGCTGTTTGGCACCCATGAACAGCAAATACCGTGTATAGTAACGGACCAACGTATGTTGATATGCTTGGTCTCACATTCCTGGGAGTGCATTCATGTTTCGTCTGATGCTGATCTTGTCGCTGTCGATTCTGACAACTGCCGATGCTTTTGCACTTGGTATGGAAACTTTTGGCAACCAACCTCTTTCCGAGAACAATTTCAGTGATTGGCCCAATGTGATTCCAGTCATTAATGATACTCATCGCGTATATCACAGCTGGGTCAACGGCAACGAGAACTTTTACTTTCAGGGAAACACCGAAGCACTCAACCATGCACTGAAAAGCTTTGCTCAGGTCAAGGCAGAGAAACGTCTGGTGATTCTGCGTCCGGCCCCCGGTCGCGTCAGTTCCTTTGACGGGGAGAAGAAGTTTGTTTTCAACTGGCAGTTGCATCTACTCGGCGGAATTGCCAAACACATGTCCACGCGCGATCAAGGCAGTAACGTCTGGGATCCAAACCCCGAGTTCACTATTCACGTCGGTGGCGATATCGTTCTCGACATGATTGAGATTCCTGAGAACGTGGAAGTTCTGCAACTGTCTGATCTCAAAGCTCGCTACGAAAAGAGCCTGAAGAGTACGCATCAGGATGTACGTGGCTGGACATGTGGAGCCATCGCTGCTCTGGATCCATACGATAAAGCTTCGATGCAGAAGATTGCTGAAATGCTGAATGACGAGAGTGATTGGGTCAAACTTAACGCCGCCGGTGCGCTCCGAGTTTTCACCGCGCACGCAAGTGAAGCCGAAACATCACTCCGTTCCGTTCAAACCGACGATTCGCAGTTAAAAGAACGCATCGAATCGACTGTGAAGCATTTGCAGGAAGCAAAGAACTCCAGCGAGGAACGCGATGCTCACGCGAAGATCCTGGCCGACATTTCGAAGTTCATCGAAACTCGACGCGACGGTGCTGATTAACCCGATACTTTCGGGTAGGCCGGACCAAGCGCAGCGCTGTTCCGGCACTTGCCAGACATCTGCCGGAACGGCGCTGCGCTTGGTCCGGCCTACAGACTAAGCCTGAATCACGACCGCGCTGGCCTGGCCAACACGTGTGACGCTGGTCTTCAGGAAGATGTTATTTGACGTTGTCTGATGCTCTCCGTGGACGACGTTCAATGGTTGCTCAGCATCCGGAGTTGCAAAGTTCAATGTTCGTGGAATAACGCCGTGCTGGGCTGCCAGCAGTGAGGCGGCGATTTCGCAAAGCCCTGCTCCGCTGCCCGAACTTCCCATGTAGCTCTTGAAGGCAGTCACAGGCACTGAATCCGCGTGATGCCCGAGAATTTGTCGCAGTGCGGCCGCTTCATAGCGGTCACGCATCGGATGTCCGGATGCACTTGCGTTGATGTGCCCAAGATCTTGTGCGGTGACGCCTGCACGTGCCATGGCGGCTGTGGCGGCATTGAAGACTGCTGCCGTTTCATCCGGATGGCCTTCGCGGCTGGAAACCGTACTGGCTCCGCAGCCCAGAATCGTGCCCAGAATCTTTGCACCACGTGCTTCTGCATGTGAACGTGCTTCAAGAATCAAAGTACATGATGCTTCAGCCACGGCTTCACCGGTACGATGTGCATCAAATGGGCGCACACGAGTTTCGGCAGGGC
>JANOZG010000582.1:0-12816 GCA_031429275.1 Planctomycetota bacterium | reverse complement strand
CACCGAAAACTCGAATGGGAACGAATCGAACCGCGAATGGACGCAAATTGACGCGAATGAAACACAAACAAAAGAATCAACGGGTGCGGTTTTCCAAACTCAGCAGCAGGCAATCGGTGAAGAATCAAACCTTTACTCCGTGCGACTATTCGCGTTCATTTGCGTGTATTTGTGGTTCAACCCTGCGATTGAGTTTTTAACCGCCAAACCGATGAAGTCGAAAGCAGCAACGCCGACGGTATCGCCTGCTGGTTCATCGACACGGACTACAACGAAGAAAGCTTCTTCGTCCGCCACGCGTATTTCCTTGGAGCCAACGATCCCTACAAGTCTTTGAAGACGACCTTGAAAGCCGAGATCAACGAAGACGCCTGGCAATCCCGCCACTGCGACACCAGCCGCCCCTTCGACAAACCATCCTCCGGTCGAATCGCCGTGAAGGTGATCAAACATCTGGGGGATGACGTAATTGAGATGCTTAAGGGGAAGTGATTCTGCATAGCAGACTCAGCTTCAGTACAATGCAGGCTTAACGTCCAATTGGCCTTTCGGTGTTGCCTTTTCTTGTTTCAGATTTTCTCGCTGGAAGTACCACAATCAAGATGGCCCGAAAGAACTTTGCTCCTGTTCGGATTGGCGTCGTTGGGCTCGGTCGCTTTGGGCGGCTGCATGCGTTGACACTGGCGGGGCTTGCAGAAGCCGAACTGGTAGCCGTGGTCGCTCGACGCCAGGAAAGTCTCGACGCCGTGGCGCTGGAAATTCCGGGTGTACGCGGATGGACGAAGTTGTCGCAGGCGATCGAGGAGTCTGACGCAGAAGCATGGGTTGTGGCTTGCAGCACATCGTCGCATGTGCCCGTGGCGAAGACTCTGCTTGAAAGCGGAAAAACAGTGCTGCTCGAAAAGCCGATCTCGGATGACCTTGCCGAGGCTGCGAGTCTGGCTTCACTCGTACGGCCGGACTCATCGAATCTGATGATGGGACATATCGTATTATTCAACAGTGAGTTCCAGCAGTTGTGCAGCGTCGCGAGTCAGCACGGATCGATCTCGTACATTGACTGTGTTCGCCATCGTCCCGCCAGCATTGTTAAGGATTTTCCCGGCGAGAATCCGCTGCATGCCGTGATGGTCCATGATCTCTATGCCGAGCAGGTGCTGCTCAATCGCGCCGAGCCGGATCACTTCAGCGCCCAATACCATCGAACTGAATCCGGCGACATCGATCTTGCACTGGCGCAACTCAAATGGAGCGGTGGCGCTGTGGCGTCGTTTAGCGCTTCGTACCTGACTCCGTCCGGAATGCCGCCACGGGGTTTCGACAGGACGGAAGTATTTGGCGACGGCTGGTCGTCTCGAATATCGACGAATCCCAGACCCATCGAAGTCTGGAGTTCCCGTGCAGACTGGCCTTTGGCCCTGGAGATCCGTACATCACCACCCAGCGGAATGATGGCGGAAGAACTCCGCTGCTTTTGTCGCGTCGTGCGTATGGTGCAGTCCGTGCCCGTGGGAGCAACCTACGCAGACGCACTTCAAGTTCAGGGTTGGATGGAAAAACTAAGCTCCTGCGCGAGGTGAATCGGCTCCGCAATCCCGTGTCGTCCTGCCATTGTAATCCTGATCCACAGCAAACACGATCCAGGTCACTCCTTGCTACTGCGATCAACTCCCGGCGATTCGCAATTCCACCATCGGTAGAGCACTGTTCAGACTGCCGGATCGAAAACCGTCCAGATCGATGGTAATAAACCGAAACCCCAGCGCATGAAACTTCGCTGTGATCTGCGCTCGCAGGTCGGGTTCAAGCAGACCGGAGATTTGACCGACGGGCACTTCGATGCGAGCGAGTTCGTTTGCTTCGTGGCGAACTCGAAGTTCCTGAATTCCGGTGGCGAATTTCAGAAACGCTTCCGCGTGTTCTACTCGTTGAACTCGTTCTTCCGTAACTTCGATTCCATAAGCAATGCGGCTGGAAAGACATGGTGACGCGGGTTTCTCGGCGACCGATAGATTCCAGAACCGAGCCAGTTGTCGCACAGAGGCTTTGTTGAGTCCTGCTTCAATTAACGGACTGCGGATGTTGTGATTGACCGCGGCCCGCATACCAGGGCGATGGTCACCCAGATCGTCCGTGTTGGCTCCGTTGACAATTACTTCGACACCCAGATCGGTCAAATGCGACGTGGTCAATTCGTAGAGAGTGTCTTTGCAGAAGAAACATCGGTCGCCTGCATTGCGACGATATTCCGGACGATTGAATTCGGATGTCTGCAGTTCAATGTGACGGATGCCGATCAGGATCGCTTCACGTCGCGCGATGTCCAGTTCGCTGGAGGCCAGGCTGGGACTGACGGCGGTCACAGCCACAGACTTGTCACCCAGCGCCAACACCGCTGCTTTTGCCACCACAGCACTGTCAACACCGCCCGAAAAAGCGACAGCGACGGAGGCGTAAGATCGCAGACGTTCGATCAATGCATCAGCGATCTCAGCTTCGAATGTCGGGAAGGCGTTTTTCGACGGCATAGTTTTGGGAGTCTTAGTTTGATTCTGCCATGCCCCATGAACGCACCCGCAGGCAAGCAAACAACGTAGGCGAGGAATTGGCAACAAGCCGGTCGGCTCTATTGGGTCGAAGGCTTTCAGCCCCGGTCAGGATGAAGAAGGTCGCTTCAACGGAATTCTTTGCAAATTGTAGCAACTGTCGCTGATTTTTCGTAACGCAGTTACAGTTCCCGATTTGGATCAAATCAAGATCACAGTTGCGATTGTTGCTGATCCCCCTCATCGTTTACAAAGCCTTATCTATCGCTGTGACGCCTATCACCGGGCCCCAGAAAGCTAACAATTCCCGTGACTGGTGGCCAAACTCGAAAAGAATGCAAGGATGACAGGACGATCCTACAATTGGCCGATTCGGGACGACGATAGATAGTGTTGAATGTTGGCAATCCATTCGCATGTTCGAAACCTCTCCCCAATGGATTCAGGAGTTTCAGTTATTTCCAGCGAAAGAACAACCAGCCCTCCGACTGCAGATCCGCAGCGTTTGACCTCATGGTCGTTTAACGGCTATTTGCTGATGACGTTTCTGACAGCGGTGAATGACAGCTTATTCCGCTGGATGGTCTGCCCCATTGCGCGGCATCTGTTTAAGGACGATGTCTGGCACATCGCAGGATTTTCGATGCAGCCAGCGGAAATCGTTCTGCCGCTGGGACTATTTGTGTTCGTGCTGCCGTTTGTGATCTTCGCGCCGTGGGCCGGATGGGTCGCCGACAGGTTCAGTAAACGCAGTTCGATTATATCGCTCAAGTGGGCGGAAGTTGCTTTGATGGCTGGAGGGATAATTGCCATCCAGCAGGAGCACGTGATATCGATGTTCACTCTACTGTTTCTCATCGGAACGCAGGCGACTCTCATTGGGACAGCAAAATACGGAATCATCCCGGAACTGGTGCGGCGTTCAGATATTTCTGCGGCGAACGGGCTGTCCGGCGTGGCCACTTTGATCGGATCAATCGCAGGTACCGTGGCCGGTTATTCACTGGCCGATATGACGATCGTAAACCGTGCTGTCGGGATACCACTGGCAGCCGTTGTATTGATAGGCGTCGCGCTTCTGGGAGTCGTAGGCGCTTTATTAACGACGCATGTGAAGGCCGCAAATCCAACGGTGCGGTTTCAATGGAATCTGGTGACAGATTCGTGGCGAGATCTAAAGCTTGTCATCAGCGACCGCGCGATTCTTCGAGTGACATTCGGGATCGTGTTCTTCTGGTCGCTGGCTGCACTGGCTCAGATGAATATCGATGTGTTTGTCACGACCGAACTGTCCGAGGTAACGAAAGTCAGTCCGGCGCCATTTATGGCCATGCTGGTGATTGGCGTTGGGATTGGAAGCTTGCTGGCTGGCTGGCTATCGAACGGTCGCGTTGAACTTGGCATGGTTCCGTTCGGCACGTTACTGATGGGGCTTGCCTGCATCTTGTTGTATTTTTGCAGTGATTCGCCAGTCATGACTGGAGCCATGCTGGTCATGATCGGACTGGGTGGCGGTCTGTTCAACGTGCCTCTGAACGCTTATATTCAGGAACGCAGCCCACACGAAAAGCTCGGGGCGATTCTGGCTGCCGTGCAGCAATTGACGGCGGTGGGAATGCTTTGCGTATCGGGAGTCTTTTGGATGATGCATACGCCAATGCATATGTCCGGATCACAGATCTTTCTGCTAGCCGGTATGGGAATCATTCCGATCGTGATTTATGCAGTCTGGATTCTGCCGCAGGCAACAATTCGATTTTTCGTGTGGTTGCTGAGTCGTTTTGTGTATCGCGTGCGCACGTATGGCATTGAAAACATTCCGGAACGCGGACCGGCGCTGCTCGTGGCGAATCACGTCTCGTGGATTGACGGAGTTTTGATTCTGCTGGCGAGTTCGCGTCCCATTCGAATGGTTGCGTATGCGGACTACGTTCAGGGGCGATTTGCCACGTGGCTGTCAAACCTCTTTGGTATCATCCCCATTCGCGCTGGCGACGGGCCACGGGCCTTAATCAGTTCGTTGAACACAGCTCGCGATGCTTTAAAAAGCGGACAGCTGGTCTGTATCTTTGCGGAAGGAAAGATCAGTCGCACCGGGCAACTCCAGAAGTTTGAACGCGGCATGCTGCGAATTCTGAAGGATACCGATGCTCCAGTCGTTCCTGTGTGCCTTGATGAGCTGTGGGGAAGCATTTTTAGTTACGAACGAGGCAAGTTCATCTGGAAAAAGCCGAAGTATTGGCCCTACCCGGTTTCGATTTTGTTTGGTAAGCCATTGCTGCACGTTGACGATGTGGATGTTGTTCGTAATGCTGTATTATTGTTAAACACCCAATCGGTGCTGATGAGAAAGGAACGTAGCATGATCCCGGCTCGAAGGTTAATCCGCCAATGCCGTCTGGCATGGAATCGTACAAAGGTTGCCGATTCCGGCGGCACGGAACTTACGGGCGGAAAACTTCTGATCAGCTCACTCGCGTTTCATGCTCTGCTCACTAAGCAAGTGCTGAAGGCTGACGTTAAATACGTTGGAATCCTGCTTCCACCTTCTGTTGGAGGAGTTCTGGCGAATACCGCGTTGACGCTGGCTGGCAAGGTTACGGTCAACTTGAACTACACGCTGACCGAAGATCTGGTCAACTATTGCATTCGTGAAGCAGGCATTAAGCAGGTCATCACCAGCCGCGCGTTTATGGAAAAGCGGCCCATGAACCTGGACGCAGAAGTGATTCTGTTGGAAGACCTGAAGCCCAAAATCACTGGCACTGACAAATTCAAAGCTCTCCTGTTGGCGAAATTGATGCCAATCGGACTTTTGTGCCGACGACTGGCTCTCGACAAGACCAAAGCCGACGATCCATTCACCGTCATCTTTACTTCAGGTTCCACCGGCGAACCGAAGGGCGTCGTGCTTTCGCAACACAATATTTCATCCAACGTAGATGCCGTCAACGAACTTATGCGATTGCGGGCGACAGACCGGGTGCTTGGAGTTCTGCCGTTTTTCCATTCGTTTGGTTTCACCGTGACGATGTGGATGCCGCTGAGTGTTGATCCATCCGCCGTGTATCACTTCAATCCGCTGGATGCCAGGACCGTAGGCTCTCTCACGCAGAAGTACAAGTGTACGATTATTGCTGCGACACCAACGTTTCTGCGGTCCTATTTGAAGCGTTGCAGTGTCGAAGAAATGCAGTCCTTGAATCTGGCAATTGTCGGAGCTGAAAAAATGCCCGACGACCTGCGCATTGCATTCAAGGAAAAATTTGGATTTGAACCGATTGAGGGCTACGGCACGACTGAAATGTCACCCGTTGCGTCGTTCAATATTCCTGAGTCACGCATGGGGGAAGAAGCCAAACTGGATATCGGAACAAAGCATGGATCCGTTGGCCGCGTGATACCGGGTTCGGCGGCAGCAGTGTTCGATCTTGACACCGGTGCAATGCTGGGATCGAATCAAGAAGGCCTGCTGAAAATCAAAGGGCCTAATATCATGCTGGGATATCTGAATCAGCCTGAAAAAACTGCGGAATTGATTCAGGACGGCTGGTACAACAGTGGTGACATGGCAGTCATTGATGAAGACGGATTTATTCGTATCACGGGTCGCATGAGCCGATTTTCAAAGATCGGCGGCGAAATGGTTCCGCATATTCTGATCGAACAGGAAATCGCAAAGATCCTTGAAGAAGATCAGGGCGAAGATCCGGAAGTGCTGTGTGCTGTGACTTCTGTGCCGGACCTAAAGAAAGGTGAACGTCTGATTGTCCTTCACCGTCCGCTGAAAAAATCCGTAAGAGAGATTACCGATCGACTACAGGCCGCAGGTCTTCCAAACCTGTTCATCCCGTCGTCAGATGGATTTATTCTCGTCGACACCATTCCAATGCTTGGCACCGGAAAGCTGGATCTCCGAGCGGTGAAACTGATGGCTGAAGAAAAGTGCGGAAAATAGACTCGGCAAGCGGAACTTGCCGAGCGTAGGTCCTTGTTCCGTCTACGTTGAATTCCTGCTTCGTTTCATGCATGCAATGTGCATGCATCTTCCAGCGAATTGACAACGTAAGCGACGAATTGGCAACGAGCTGGCTGGCGGTTTTGGGTCAAGGGCTGTCAGCTCTTGTTAGTCAATGGTGGTGGTGGTGATGATGAGTGCGTCCGAATCCACCATATTGTCGCCCGCCATAAACAGGCCTTCCGCTGTAGTGACCTCCACCACCAAAGCTTCGGCCAATACTGATACTGATTCCGCTGTTGTAACCGTATGCAGGCTGAACATAGGCTGGCTGGACGTAGGCTCGCTGCACATACACCGGTTGAACGTACACTGGCTGTACATAAGCAGTTCGATAGACTGGGGCATAGGAATACGACGGTGCCGCGTATGCACTTCTTCCACAGTTTCCGGTGTGACGATGGTAATGCTGTGCCGAAGCTGTTTCACACAAACCAAACATGGCGAATACTGGCATAGCAATCGCCATCAATAAATACCTGGTCATGATTTCACCTTTCAAATTCGTAACTGCGTCTGTTATTTCAATTTGCGGATTGAAGGCTTCATTGCCCTCGCCCGTAAAAGTATGCAGTTCATTTGCAGCGGCAATCGGCAGAATTTGTCTACCAAGCGCATTTGCAAAAATGACGACGCCTGCAAGTCTGTCTGGGGGCTATTGATAGAATGGGGCGTTAAGTCTGTGGCGGCAAGCGGATGTTATCAACGTGACGTCACGTGCATTCGGATTGATCTGAAGGCTCAGGATATGAACGAGCCATATCATTGGCAGACGCGAGTGTAAGTCGCAAAACCTGCAGGTGGAACGAATGTTGCCTTGGATTGATTGACCAGCGGGTCTTTGAGCTCGTCGCCACTACGAAACCGATTGCTGACGCTTATTGGATTGCGTGGAAACAAAGCATTGCATTCATCGTTCACGTATTCTACAAACACTCAGGTGGAAGACTTACGCAGGGAAAACTGTCGAATGTGTACGAGGATCGTTGTTTTAGTAACATCACTAACGATGCTGGTTCACAGCATCCTTTGCTGTTGCTGGCACCATGCTCATGTCGATCACGACGACTCCTGCGACACCGCGATTGCGGATGTTGACAATCATCAGCATCGATGTGCTCACCACCATGGTTCGGCCCGTTCCAGCACCGACGTTCCGGTTTCGCAAGTTCCGGCTCCCTGTAAGCATCATGCACCTTGCGACGAAGTGACTTGCGTCTTTCTTGCACTGAAATCGCTTCGAGTTGCGATTCCGTCTGAATTGAGCGCAAAGTTTGTCATTCCTCAAGCAAACAAACCTGTGGCGATTCACAATTCGCTCCATTCACGGAGAGACCTTGCTGCGTCCCGTGAGACACCAACTTCACTGCAGCGCTGCGCGCTGATTCAGGTTTGGGTCGTTTAGCGCGGTGATTCATTCTTCGCGCGGCTGGCGATGAAGAGTTCCATTGGCGAGCGGGGATATCGATCCCCTGGCAAGCCATGTGGTTGCTTTAGATATCACTGGGCCTCTATCTTCACGCGAACCTATTTGATCAGAGCCTGTTGCGCAAGGTGATTTCTTTTTGCCTGTGTGTCAACCTGACCAGCGTCAGGCTCCATGAGGCCAAATCTCTTCAGGACATTTGGCAGCCCGTTCTTTGCTCTGCTGTTTGAGAGACAAAAATATGACGAACATCAAGACATCGGTGAATTACAGATGGATCCGGGTTGGGGGGTTGGTTGCGATGACCCTGATCGCTTTCGCGACGCGTTCGATGTGGTGGGAACAAAGCCGGGCGTTTATTCGGAGCACGATCTCCGGAAATCACAAACCCTCATTGGTCGATGGCCACGATCATGGCTCCGGGGCACAGGGAGAAGACCCTCACGACGCTGAGGATGGGATCGGGCATGAAGGGCACAATCAGGGGCCTGATGACGGAACGTCTCTGGAATTGTCCGTCCAGGCTCAGGGAAATATTGGTTTGACGGCCGAGTTTCTTAAACCAGTGACCCTGGAGACATTCCAGCGTTCTATCACAATGCCTGGAATCATCGTTGGTCGGCCCGGTCGCACGCGTATTGAAGTTTCGACGCCCATGGCGGGCGTGATCACTCACGTGCATGCGGTTCAGGGCGAAGCTGTTGCTCCCGGCACGCTGCTGTTTGAATTGCGAATTACAGCCGAAGAACTCGTATCGACTCAAACGGATCTGTTGCGAACTGTCGGTGAACTGGATGTTGAAAATCGCGAAATCACACGGCTCTCAAAGGCCAACGAAGCCGGTGCAATTTCGCAGAAGACCTTACTTGAACGTCAATATGCCAAAGAAAGACTTGAAGTGCTCCTGAGCACTTACCGCGAAGCGTTACGATTACACGGACTTTCAGAACGACAGATTGACGACATCGCCAGGAACAAGAAACTGTTGCGTGACCTCAAGATTGTCGCACCCGGTCGTGATCATCACGGTGCTGAAGAACTGAAACTGTCGGGTTCGGCAGTGATACCCGTGTCGCTGTCAGCAACGCCGACGCGGCAAACGACTGACGAAGATCAGCACGATTTGTCGCATACAGAACCAGAATCAAAAGTGCCATTGATCCTGCAGGAGGTGCTCGTTCACAAGGGTGAAGCAGTTGTTGCCGGTGCAGCGCTGGGGGCGCTGGCGGATTATTCAGAATTGTACATCGAAGGCCGGGCATTCGAGCAGGATCAGGAATTGCTGTCACAAAGCGCTCAGCGGAACTGGAGAATTAACGCCGTATTTGAAGGCGCGGCGAATTCGATTCATCGCGTCGAGAATCTCGACCTCGTTTATCTGGCAAGTGAAATCGATCCGGAAGCACGATCGTTGTCGTTTTTTGTTCGTCTGCCAAATGAAGTCGCACGAGAAGTTCCGTCACCGAACGGACAGCGATTTCTCGACTGGAAATATCGTCCTGGTCAGCGACTGCAGTTACTGGTTCCCGTCGAAGAATGGCAAAATCAGATTGTGCTGCCTGTCGAAGCGACCGTTCGGGAAGGCGCGGAGTCGTTTGTTTTTCAGCAAAACGGCAGTCATTTCGATCGTGTTCCTGTTCATGTCACGTATCGAGATTCATCACATGTTGTGGTGGCGAATGATGGTTCCATTTTTCCCGGCGACGTGATCGCACTGCGCGGCGCGCATCAGATGCAGATGGCTTTAAAGAACAAGTCCGGTGGTGGCGTCGATCCGCATGCCGGACACAATCACTGAAACGTCGATTTTAGAGTTTTGAGTTTCGAATGGAAACAGGGCAATGGGCGAACTGGAATTGAAGAATCGGACGAAGGTTTTTGCTCTGCGTGTGATGAATCTGGTTGGAGCTTTGCCCGACGGTTCCGTCGCAAGGACAATAGGAAATCAGCTCATACGCAGTGGCACTTCCATTGGAGCGAACTACCGGGCGGCATGTCGTGGCCGATCCAAGGCTGAGTTCATCGCCAAACTCGGCATAGTGGTCGAAGAGGCTGATGAAACCTGCTACTGGCTTGAACTGATCATTGACGGACAGTTGTTAGCCGCAAACCGTATCGAGCCACTTCTTCAAGAGGCCAATGAACTCACTGCCATCATGGTTGCCTCTCGCAAAACGGCTGGCACTCAAAGCTAGGCCATTTCTTCAATAGCTAAATTCATCAATCGAAAATCGAAAATCAAAAATGTTAAACTCAATTATTCGATTTGCACTCCGCCAGAGAATGATCGTTCTGGCTCTGGCCGTGCTGCTGACAGGGTACGGAAGCTATGTTGCATTACACACTCCGATCGACGTCTTCCCCGACCTGAATCGTCCGCGAGTCGTCGTGATGACGGAAGCGCCGGGATTGTCGCCGGAAGAAGTGGAATCGTTGATTACGTTTCCGATTGAAACCGCCTTGAACGGAGCCAACGGCGTTGAAGCCGTGCGCAGTTCTTCAGGTGTTGGGATTTCCGTCGTTTATGTGGAGTTCGGCTTCAGTACCAATATTTTCAATGATCGGCAGGTCGTGAACGAGCGGCTGCAGCTATTGCAGGGACGCTTGCCGCAAGGCGTTACGCCGCAGCTGGCACCGATTTCATCGATCATGGGACAGATCCTGATGCTGGGCATGTTCAGCGAGGACGATGTCACGCAACCTTTGGAACTTCGAACGCTTGCGGACTGGGTTGTGCGGCAACGGCTGCTCACGATTCCTGGCGTGGCCCAGGTGTTTACGATGGGTGGAGGTCGGAAGCAGTTTCAGATTCTGGTGGATCCCGAAAAACTGCTGCGGTTTGGGGTCTCGCTGCAACAGGTGAAGGATGCTGTCGTCAGCAGCAATGAAAATGCAACTGGCGGCTATCTTGATCAGCAGGGTCCCAATGAATTGCTTGTCAGGGCATTGGGGCGAGTTCAGACAATTGAAGACATCGAACAGATTGTCGTGACGATTCGCGATGGTCGTCCAGTCACGCTGGCACAAATCGCGAATGTCGTCGCCGGAGCACAGACGAAACGCGGCGACAGCTCGGCCTTCGAACGAGTCAGGACTGACAGCGGCGATGAAGTCTGGTCGGGCGGAGCGAGCGTGGTCTTGACCATCAATAAACAGCCGGGAGCCGATACTCGCGAAGTGACGGACAACGTGTTTAAAGCGATCGAGGAACTGAGCGCATCATTGCCGAAGGACATTCGCGTCATCCCATTGTATTCTCAGAAATCTTTCATCGATCGCGCGATCGAGAATGTGATGATCGCACTTCGCGATGGCGTTATTCTGGTGGTCATCATTCTGATTCTGTTCCTGATGAATGTGCGAACGACTTTCATCACGTTGACGGCCATACCATTGTCGCTGGTTATCACGGCTCTGGTATTTGCAATCTCAGGCATGTCCATCAACACGATGACACTTGGTGGGTTGGCGGTTGCGTTGGGAGAACTCGTAGATGATGCGATTGTGGACGTCGAAAACATTTTTCGCCGCCTGAATGAGAATCGCAAGGCTGACAAACCGAAGCATCCCATGCTGGTGGTCTATCAGGCCAGCACAGAAGTTCGGAACTCAATCGTCTTCAGTACGATCATTGTTTGTATCGTCTTTGTGCCGTTGTTTGCACTTGAGGGTATGGAAGGCCGGTTGTTCGCTCCGCTGGGGATTGCGTATATCGTGTCAATTGGTGCTTCGCTGCTGGTCTCGCTCACTGTGACTCCTGCGTTGTCGTACTTGCTGCTGGGACACGTTAAGTTTTCCGAACACGGAGCAGACGGATTTCTTCTGCGAGTCCTGAAGAGTGCAGCAAGTCAGGTGATTCGCTTCAGCCTCGCATTTCCGCGTTTCAATCTTGCGGTCGTGGTCGTCAGTGTTGCGATATCGTTTATGTTCGTCATCAATTTGGAACGCGACTTTCTGCCTCCGTTCAACGAAGGTTCGATTCAATTGAACGTCGTGCTGCCGCCGGGAACGTCACTGGACGTTTCAAACACGATTGCAGGTCGTTGTGAGCAACGCCTGATGCAGATCGACGATGTGGTTCGCGTCGGCCGACGCACGGGCCGCGCAGAGCTGGATGAACATGCGGAAGGTGTCAATACCAGCGAATTGATCATTGATCTTAACTCCAGTTCACATCGAACACGCGAAGAGCAGCTGAATGAGATTCGTGAAGCCATGGCCGATATTCCGGGCGTTGTCTCGGCGGTGGAGCAACCGATTTCGCACCTGATTTCTCATATGCTGTCGGGCGTCAAGGCGCAAATCGGCATCAAGATTTATGGTGATGATCTGGATCTGCTTCGCCGAAAAGCTCAGGAGATGGAGCAGGCGGTGAAGTCTGTGCCTGGCGTCGCCGACCTGATGCTGGAACCGCAGGTGCTGATTCCGCAATTGCGCGTCGAATTACGCCGCGACAAACTGGCGTTGAATGGTCTGACAGCGCGCGACGTCAATCAGGTGATTGAGACTGCACTCAACGGTGTTGTGGTTTCAGAAGTTCTTGACGGCCAGAGAACATTTGATCTTGTCGTGCGCTTTGACAAACAGGACCGCGAGAATCTGGACGTGCTGCGAAGATTGTCAATCGAACTTCCAGAGGGTGGAACTGTTCCGCTCGAAGCCGTAGCGACTATCTACGAAGCCGGTGGTCCGAACACCATCAATCGAGAAAACGTGCGTCGTCGTATCGTGCTTCAATGCAATGTCAGCGAACGCGGCGTTGTGGACGTTGTGACAGATATCCAGAAGAAACTCGCTCCGATTGCTGCGACGTTGCCGCCCGGCTA
>JANOZG010000581.1:0-2857 GCA_031429275.1 Planctomycetota bacterium | reverse complement strand
TAACTGGCTGGTACGATGCGTCGGCTAGCGATGAGTCTGGGTTCTGTGCGGAAATTGTACCGGGAAGCTGACGCATCCCGCTCGCCGAAGAATCCGTGACAATCACAGATCGCCGGGCCACGCGGCGGAGCAACACGCCAGCGGCCAATAGTCTCAAGACAAGCAAGACGCAGCCAGCGAACCAGATTCCGCTCAACCATGTCGTCCACGAAATCGGTGAGCGGCCAGTGTCAGCTGGCCGGTACGATGCGACTGCTGGCGGAGAGTGTGGGCTGTGGGCGGACTGTGTACCGGGAAGCTGACGCATCCCGCTCGCCGGCGCGGCATCGAGAATCAATGGACGTAAATCAAAATCCTGTGCAGGAATCGCCTCGGGGGATGACGCCCCCATCGGCGCGACAGAAGTCACGGTCGTGGCAACAACCGCAGGTTGCACTGAGTGCAGCCATGCCGGAAGAACTCGCCATTCCGGCAGCACCAGCGACAGCACGGGCATTGCGATCAGGAGGCAAACTGCCATCGACCAGACAAGGTGCCGAGTCGCCGCTGAATCTCGCCGCAGCACAAAGCACACGCAACCTGCCAGCAGCAATACAATTGTCCCTTTGATGGCAGAGTCTATCAAAGGAAACGCGACCAAACCGCCAGCCGCCAGCAGGAGTAAAATCAATCGATTCATTTCAACGGCCCTCCGACTTGGCGTGTTCGATCAATGCGATCAATCGTTCTCGTTCATCATCACTGACGCTGTCCTTTCGAGAATGCAGATGAGCCGCCAGAGCTTCTTCCAGCGAGCCTCCGAAGAACGTCTCCAGCACATTCTGAAACGCGCTGCGTCCTGCCTTGACCCGAGCTTCGCGCGGCGAATAAACGACTTCGCGACCATTTTCGCGGCGTTTCAGATGCCCCTTTTCTTCGAGGATATGCATCATCCGCCGCACGGCCATTGCTGTCGGTGCATCGGGGATGGCATCGACGACTTGATTGACCGTTGCTTCGCCCAGCGCGAATACGGCGTCCATGATCTGCCGCTCCCGGCGACTGAATTCCCGAGGTTTTGCCATTAGTTTTCTCCTGAGATGGGAAGCGTCCGTCGTGATTCGAAGCTGCCACCATCCGATGATTCGTTAAATTATTAACGCAGCGCAGGAAGCATGGCAATAGACGATCGTTAATTTATTAACGTTTAACCAGAAATCCTGGCAATCAATCACCAGGACTTCGTCAATGTAGTCATCATCGCTCCGCGTGATGAGCCCACAAGATGGCACTGCCATCGACCAGCCCGCTCGCCAGGTTAACCTCGCCAGGCTGCCAACGCCGCACCGAAAATGAGCAGCCTCAGGTCACAAAACAACGAGCCACCTTGTGGGCTCGTCACGGCGGAGCGTGACGGCTACTTTAGTCACGAAGTCCTTTCCGGCAGAAAGCAAAGACTCTAAATTGACTTCGGTCGCTGGTTGTGGCAGACTCGAAGACTAAGCGAGGACTCACAATGACTATATGTTCAGAAATCCGTGTTCAACTTTGCTTTCTCCGAATCATGCTGGCCGCCGTGGCTGCAGCGCCGATGGCAACTGCGGTCTGTGATGAAGTCGCCTCTCCGGCAAAACTGGAATTCTTCGAAAAGAGAGTGCGCCCGCTCCTGGTGACTCACTGCTATGAATGTCATGGTGACAAAGACATCAAAGGCGGGTTGCGGCTGGATTCTGCTGATGGATGGAGAAAGGGTGGAGATTCTGGTGTGGCAATTACGCCGCACGAACCAGATTCCAGTCGCCTGATCTCAGCGATTCGATACAGCAACGAAGATCTACAGATGCCGCCGGATGGTAAGCTCAGTCCTGAGGATATTCAGACTCTGGAGCAGTGGGTCAAAGACGGAGCAATTGATCCACGGACAGAGACGAATCAGGCGACTCATGCCACAGTCAAGGGGATGAGTATCGAAGACGGCCGAAAGTTCTGGTCATTTGTTCCGTTGAAAGAGACTGCGATTCCGGAGCCAACGGCTGCGACGTGGGTCAAATCGCCTATTGATGCTTTTGTGCTGTCAAAGCTGGAAGCAAAGAATCTGGAACCTGCACCTGTGGCGGACCGGCAGACTTTGATTCGCCGAGCCACATTCGACCTCACTGGACTGCCGCCATCACCCGAAGACGTTGCTGCCTTCGTCGCTGATGATTCCAAAGATGCGTACGAGAAACTGATTGATCGCTTGCTGGCGTCTCCGGACTACGGCGTGCGATGGGGACGTCACTGGCTGGACGTCGCACGGTACGCGGATTCGAATGGTCTGGACGAGAACCTTGCGTATGGCAATGCGTGGAGATATCGCGACTATGTGGTTGATGCTTTTAACAAAGACAAACCATTTGATCGCTTTCTGAAAGAACAGATTGCCGGCGACCTGTTGCCGGATGCGAACGTAGAAACGCACATCGCGACCGGATTTCTGGTGCTGGGTGCGAAAGTGCTGGCCGAGCCGGATCGTGAAAAGCTCGACATGGACACGATCGACGAGCAGCTGGACTCCACGGGAAAGGCGTTTCTTGGCCTGACGCTGGGATGCGCTCGGTGCCACGATCATAAATTCGATCCTATTAAGCAGTCCGACTATTACGGGTTGGCGGCAATTCTGAAAAGCACCAGAACCTTTGGCGCAACGAATACTGGCGCGATCAAGCATTGGAACGAGTATTCGTTTGCGACTGCCGAAGAAACAGAGTCACTTAAAAAAATCGATGAAGAGATTGCAGCCAAAAAAGCAGCAGCGGCGGCGTACAAGAACGAAGCAACTGCCAAGCTTCGAGCCGACGTGCGATCGAAGGCCGCTGTGTACCTCGCGACAGCAGCG